>DATMTZ010000435.1:0-8326 GCA_035563975.1 Oxalicibacterium sp.
CAAGGCTTTCGGCCTCAATCACGCGGAAATGCATATGCGCCGCGGCGAGTGGGCGGAGTCGGCGCCGGTCAGCGGCATCGAATGCGTGGGCATCGTGAAGGCATGCCCGGGCGGCGAGTTCAAGGTCGGACAAAAAGTCGCGTCGCTGATGGGCGGCCTGGGCCGCACGATCAACGGCAGCTATGCGGAATACACGAAGGCGCGTGTGGAAAATGTGGTGTCGATCGAATCGGATCTGCCATGGGAAGTGCTGGCGGCGATTCCTGAAACGTATGCCACCGCATGGACCTGCCTGTTTCGCAACCTCGAGATCAAGAAGGGCCAGACCCTGCTGATTCGCGGCGCGACCTCATCTTTCGGCCAGGCGGCGATCAACATGGCGGTGAACGCGGGCGTGCATGTCATTGCCACCACGCGCAGCAAGGAGCGCTTCGCGATGCTGGAAAAGCTGGGCGTCATGCGCTGCGAACTGGAGGGCCCGGCCCTGTCGGCGCACCTGAAGGAAGCCGGGCAGCTGGATGCGGTGCTCGACCTTGTCGGCAACAGCGTCGTGATGGACTCGCTGAACATCGTGCGCCGCGGCGGCCGCGTCTGCCTGGCAGGCTGGCTGGGCGGCCTCGCGCCAATTCCCGATTTCAATCCCTTGCTGCAGATGGCGAGCGGTGCGTATCTCACTTTCTTCGGCAGCTTCGTGTTCGGCAATCCGCAATTTCCCTTGTCCGATGTGCCGCTGCAGGACATCGCGCGCGATGTGGCCGAAGGGCGCTACAGCGCAAAGCCGTCGCGCGTCTTCCATTTCAACGATATCCATGAAGCGCATCGCGTGATGGAAGCAAACGAGGCCAAGGGCAAGATGGTCGTGCTGGTGGACTGAGCATTTTCAACGCTGAATACAAGGACAAGGATCATGAAAAAGATTGCAATCGTTACCGGCGCGAGCCAGGGCATCGGCCGTGCAACGGCCATCCGTCTTGCAAAGGACTTCGCCGGCGTGGCGCTGGTCGCCAGGAATGCCGACAAGCTGGCGGATACGGCAAAGGAAGTGCAGAAGGCGGGCGCACAAGCGCTGGTGATCAATATCGATTTGAGCGCGGCAGCAGCGGCGGACATCGTCGTGAATACGACGCTGGAGAAATTCGGCCGCGTCGATGCGCTGCTCAATATCGCGGGCGACGTGCCGCAGATCGATTTGTTCCAGATGAACGATGCGCAGTGGGATGCGGGCATGGCGCTGAAGTTTCACGGCGCGCGCCGGCTGACGATACGCGCGTGGGAAGCCTTGAAGGCAACGCAGGGATCGGTGGTGCTCACGTCCGGCAATTCCGCAACGGTCGCCAAGCCTGCATTCGCTGCGGTGGCCGCGATCAATGCAGCAATCGTGTCACTGGCGAAGGCTTTTTCCGAGCGCGGCATCCACGATGGCGTGCAGGTCAACAGCGTATTGCCCGGGCCGGTGATGACGGGACGGCGCGAAGCCTTTCTCGCCAGATGGTCCGCGGCGAACGGCATGTCGGTCGACGAAGCGCAGTCGCGTTTCCTGGCTGCTGCCGATATCAACCGTTACGGCCAGCCAGAGGAAATCGCCGAATTGATGGCATTTCTCGTTTCGCCGGCCGCCAAATGGATGACCGGTTCAGCACTGCGCATGGATGGCGGTGAAATCAAGGCGATTTGATCGATGGGCGTGCGGCAGCAGCGCCCTTTTTCATTTGAGGATTCGGTCTGCGGCGCTGCAGGAAATCGCGAAGATATGGCTGTCTGCCGAAAAGAAGTTGAAAGACCGCTCTTCTCTGGACATATTGCCAACGTGCGATATGGGAGCATGTGCGACGCTGGGGCTCATGCCGGGCCCGTTCGACATGGAGCAAGCTCATGACGCGCATTGATATCGATTACGCTTCCTCGGCTTATTCAGCGAGTGCCGCTTCGAACAGAAAGGCGACATCGAATTTTTCCGACGTGCTGGAGGGTTCGGTCGTCAAAATACGGAGCGGATTAAATCCCATCGACATGGGCGCGGCCCTTTCATCAGACTTCGCATCGCAGTTGAACGCGGCGCTGCGGGATTACGGTATTCGCGTGCCGCCTGCATTGCGCGTCACCTCCGGGGTGAATGGGCTGGAGCTGGTTGGCGACAACAGGAACGCGCAGTTCCAGGCGATGCTGAGGGATCACGCTGAACTGGCGAGCGGCTTTTCCGCGCTCCTTGGCCAAGCAGAGGCCGCCCGCAAGGCTGCGCTGGCGGCCGTGATGAGCGCGTTTGCCGGAGACAATTCGAGCGCCTCGGTCAGCAACTTTCTGGACGGCTTTGAAGCCAGCGAAAAAGCGGCCGGTTTCAGCGTCCGGTTCAACGGCGCCGACGCCACGGTGGAAGAGAAGGGCGAAAAAGCTTGGCAGCCGGTGAAGGAAGAAAAGGACTTCCGGATGGACTTGCTCAGGGTCTACGCCGAATATCTTGCGAAGACGCAGGTAATCAGCGTCTCTGACCAGAAGAAGGACAAGGACGACAGTGCCGACGATGCCTTGAGAAAGCAGTTGGCCGATGCAAAAGAGCAGAAGGACGTAACGCGCGCTTGAGCCTGCGGGTCTGGCGCGTCCGATATCGCGCTTACTGGTTCACGGCAGCGGAAGTCAGGCCATGCGCCTGCTGGTCCGCGTGGTAGGAGCTGCGCACCATCGCACCGACGGCCGCGTGCTTGAATCCCATCTTGTACGCTTCCTCTTCATACATCTTGAAGGTATCCGGATGCACGTAGCGGCGTACCGGCAGATGGTCGCCGCTCGGCATCAGGTACTGGCCGATGGTCAGCATGTCGACGTTGTGCGCGCGCATGTCGCGCATCACCTGCAGCACTTCCTCGTCGGTTTCGCCCAGGCCGACCATGATGCCGGACTTGGTCGGCACCTGCGGATGCAGTTCCTTGAAGCGCTTCAGCAGATTCAGCGAATACGTATAGTCGGAACCGGGGCGCGCTTCCTTGTACAGGCGCGGCGCGGTTTCGAGGTTATGGTTCATCACGTCGGGCGGCGCCGCGTTCAGGATTTCCAGCGCGAGGTCCATGCGGCCGCGAAAATCAGGGACGAGGATTTCGATTTGCGTCTTCGGCGACAGTTCGCGCACGCGGCGTATGCATTCGGCGAAATGGCCGGCGCCGCCGTCGCGCAAGTCGTCGCGGTCGACCGAGGTGATGACGACATAGTTCAGGCGCAGCGCGGCAATTGTCTTAGCCAGGTTTTCCGGCTCGTTGACGTCGAGCGGGTCGGGACGGCCGTGGCCGACATCGCAGAACGGGCAGCGGCGCGTGCACTTGTCGCCCATGATCATGAAGGTCGCCGTGCCCTTGCCGAAGCATTCGCCGATGTTGGGGCAGCTTGCTTCTTCGCACACCGTATGCAGCTTGTGCTCGCGCAGGATGTCCTTGATCTCGTAGAAGCGCGTCGACTGCGAAGCGGCCTTCACGCGTATCCAGTCAGGCTTCGGCAGACGCTCGGCCTGCACCACCTTGATCGGGATGCGGATGGTCTTCGCTTTGCCTTTCTGCTTTTCAGCAGGATCGTAGGCGGGTGTGGCGGATACGGCGGGATTGCTGTCGGTACTCATCGCGCGGGTGGCTCCTGTTGATGTCTTCCTGTCGGCGCCGGATACGGCATCGGTGAAAGACGCGCGGCACGGCGCTTGATCCATGCCACGATGCTGCTTACATTGTTCTCAAATGCTTCACTGTGATTCAACCTGCCGCGACAGGCTGGTGCTTAATTTTTCTGCAAGGAGCGTCTGCACCGTCTTCATGTCCGCGGCGATGCCGAGTTCCCGCATGTCGACGGTGACCAGGCCTTCGTAGCCGCAGGGGTGGATCCACGAAAACGGCGTCAGGTCCATCGCGACGTTCAGCGCCAGGCCGTGATAGGTGCAGCCGTTGCCGCGTATCTTCAGTCCGAGCGCCGCGATCTTCGCGCCTTTCAGCGCGCCTTCGGACAGGTAAATGCCCGGCGCGCCGGCCTTGCGTTCGCTGGCGAGATTATACGCCGCCAGCGTGTCGATCACGGCCTGCTCGATGCGGTGCACCAGTTCGCGCGCGAACAGCTTGCCGTCGCTTTTGTGGCGGCGCAGATCCAGCAGTAGGTAGGCGACGATCTGGCCGGGGCCGTGATAGGTTACCTCGCCGCCGCGATCGGTCTGCACCACCGGGATGTCGTGCGCATTCAATACATGGGATGGATCCGCGCCAAGGCCCAGCGTGTAAACCGGCGGATGCTCGACCAGCCAGATCTGATCGGCCGTGTCGGCCGTGCGTGCATCCGTATAGGCGCGCATTGCGTCGAAGGTCACTGCATACGGCTCGACGCCGCGCTGGATGATTTCGGGAGGAAGGAGGCGCGCTGGCATCCGCCGAGTTTACCGAAAACCCGGCAATGCCGCAGCGCCGTTGCGGAATTACAGCACGACCTTGACCATCGGATGGCCCGACAGCGCGCGATACAGGTTGTCCAGCTGCTCGCGGCTGGTGGCGCGCACGGTGACCGTGATCGCCAGGTATTTGCCGGCCGAAGACGGGCGCATTTCCAGTTTGCCGGCGTGGAATTCCGGGTCATGCAATTGCACCAGTTCGACCATGGTGTCGGCAAAGCCGTCCTGCATCAGGCCCATGATCTTGATCGGGAAATCGCTTGGATATTCGATCAGGCTTTGTTCGGGAGGAATCGGCGGGAATAGTTCGCTCATGATGACGTCCGTTCGCGGCGCGGCGCCGCAATAAAAAAATCAGCCGCGCTTGGCGGCCTGATAGGCGTTGTACAGTTTCTGGTATATGGGGCCGGGTTTGCCGTTTCCAATAGCTTGCCCGTCGATGGTGGCCACCGCAAGCACTTCCTTGGCGGCCGACGACAGCAGCACTTCGTCCGCCGCCATTACCTCGTCGCGCGTAATGCGGCGCGATTGCATCGCGATGCCGTTCGCCTCGCACAATTCTTCCATCAGGCCGTAGCGGATGCCTTCCAGGATCAGGTTGTCGCGCGGCGGTCCGAGCAGCACGCCGTCCTTGACGATCCAGACATTGGATGACGAACCTTCGGTCAGCGCGCCGTCACGGAACTGGATGGTTTCGTTCGCGCCTTGGTCGGCCGCGTGCTGCGCCGCCAGCACATTGCCGAGCAGCGAAATCGACTTGATTTCGCAATGCAGCCAGCGCTGGTCGTCCATCGTCACGCAGGCGGCGCCGTTTGCGCGCGCCTCCGGCGGCGGCAGCACCAGCGGATTGCACATGATGAAGACGGTCGGCTTGACCTCGCCCGCAGGAAACGCGTGCGTGCGCCGCGCCACGCCGCGCGTGATCTGCATGTAGGCCGACTGGTCTTCCAGCGGATGGTTGCGGATCACTTCGTTCAGCAAATCCAGCCATTGCGCCTTGCTGTAGGGATTGGCAATGCGCACCGCCTTGATGCCGTTGAAGAAGCGCTGCAGATGCTGCTCGGGGCGGAACATGCGGCGGCCGTACACCGGGATCACTTCGTAGATGCCGTCGCCGAAAATGAAGCCGCGGTCCAGCACCGGAATGCTGGCCTGCGAGAGCGGCATCATCGCGCCGTTCAGGAATACGAGAGGATCATCCATGGTTTGCCCGTTGCGTTGCCATTGATTGCGTTGTCCGGATTCGACCCGGGCGGCGCGCCAAAAATTCCGCTTCAACGTAAAACGGCAAGCTGCCTGACGGTCGCGCTTGCCGTTTCGCTTGCACCGTCACCTCGGAACGATGCATGGCTGCGGGTCGATCAGTGCAGCCACAGACGCACCGCGTCGATCGCGCGGCCGAACATACCGGCCTGGTCTACCTGTTCCAGCGCTACCACCGGCAGCGTTGCCAGCACTTTGCCGTCGTTGGCCTGCACTTTCAGCATGCCGATCTGGCTGCCCCTGTCGATCGGCGCCACCAGCGGATCCTTGCGCTCCAGTACCGGCGGCTTCATGTTGCCGGCCGAGCCTTTCGGCACGGTGACGTAAACGTCATGCGTGAAGCCAACCTTGATACTGTCCTGCGAACCCTTCCATACGTCCGGCGTGGCGACCGGCTGGTTTTTCGCGTACAGCTTGACCACATCGAAGTTCTGGTAGCCCCAGTTCAGCAGCTTCAGGCTTTCCTGCGTGCGCGCCTGGTCGGAGTTTGCGCCCAGCAGCACCGAAATCAGGCGGCGCTGGTTTGCGCCGCTCTGGCGCAGGGCGCTGGCAACCAGGCAGAAACCGGCTTCCTGCGTGTGGCCGGTCTTCAGGCCGTCGACGCTCGGGTCCAGCCATAGAAGACGATTGCGGTTCGGCTGCTTGATCTTGTTATACGTGAAGTCCTTGACCGAATAGATCTTGAAGTACTCCGGATGGTCGGTCGCGCTGCGTGCGGCGAGGATCGCCAGATCGCGTGCGGTCGAATAATTGTTCGGGTCCGGCAGGCCGTGCGCATTGGCGAAATGGGTTGACTTCATGCCCATGCGCTCGGCTTCCTTGTTCATCAGCGCGACGAAGGCTTCCTCGGTGCCGGCGGTCGCTTCTGCCAGCGCGACGGCGGCGTCGTTGCCTGACTGGACCACCAGGCCGTAGATCAGGTCATGCACGCTGACCGGTACGCGCGGTTCGATGAACATCTTCGAGCTCTCGGCATCGACCTTCCATGCGCGGGTCGAGACGGTCACCATCTGATTCATGTCCAGGCGCTTGTCACGCAGCGCATCGAACACGACGTAGGCAGTCATCAGCTTGGTCAGCGACGCCGGCTCGATGCGCATGTCCGGATTGTCGGCAGCAAGTATCTGATTGCTGGTGGCGTCCAGCAGCACCCACGACTTGGCGGCGATGACGGGCGCCGGCACGCTTTGCGCGAAGGCGGCGGATAGGGAGAGCGCGGCAGCGGCGATGGCTGCGAGGAATTTTTTCATGGTACCTGCCTGATAAACATACGCGGCATCGCTGCACGCGCATCGGGTTGGAAGAAGATGGATGAATCGCCTGTCATCGAAGACAGGCTGATCCCCGAACGGATCAATGCGACCACAGTTTCACCACATGGTTCTTGATATGGTGCAACTTGCGATTGAAAAAGTGATCGGAGCCCGGCACCACGATGACCGGCAAGTCCTGTGGCCGCGCCCATTCGAACACGTCGGGCAGCGGGATGGTGTCGTCGAGTTCGCCGTGGATCACGATGGTGTCGGCCGGAACGGTCGGCAGCGGCCATTTGCCGGGCGCGGCGCCGACCAGCGCCAGTCCCTGCGCCGGCGTGCCTTGCGCTTCGAGCCGCTTCTGCAGTTGGGTCTGCACGAAGGTGCCGAAGGAAAAGCCGGATAGCGCGAAGGGCAGGCCCGGATAGCGTTGCTGCATGTCGGCCAGCAGCAGCGCCATGTCGTCGGTTTCGCCGCGGCCTTCGTCATACGCGCCGCCGGATTGGCCGACGCCGCGGAAATTCATGCGGGCGGCAACGTAGCCGAGTGCGATAAAGGCGCGCGTCAGCGTATGCACCACCTTGTTGTCCATCGTGCCGCCGAACAGCGGATGCGGGTGCGCCACCAGCGCGATGCCGCGCGGCGCGCCTTCCGGCAAATCAAGTGCGCATTCCAGTGCGCCGGCGGCGCCTTGCAGTGAAAAACGTTGTGTCTGTGCGTTCATGCGGCGAGCGGTCAGCCTCTCGTTCGTGATTCAGATTTTCAGGCGGTCGACGATGCGGCCGTGCACCAGGTGTTCGTCGATGATTTCGTCGAGGTCTTCGTTATCGACGTAGGTGTACCAGGTGCCTTCCGGATAGACCACCAGCACCGGCCCCTCTTCGCAACGGTCGAGACAGCCCGACTGGTTGATGCGCACTTCGCCGGGACCGGCCAGCCCCAGTTCCTTCACGCGCGACTTCAGATATTTCTGCGCGGCATGCGAACCCTTGTCGGCGCAGCATTCGCGGCCGCCCTCGCGCTGGTTCATGCAAATGAAAACATGGTGGGAGAAATACGGTCGGTCTTCTGACATGGCGGCGGTGCGGCGGATGAAGCTTCAAAGCTGAAATGATACACCCGCATGCTGAGGACCGCCTTAATGAGGGCCGTCGCGTGCCGGATCGGGATGCTTGCGCCGATGGATTGAATGCAGCAGGAACCATAGCGCCGACGCCGGCCACAGCAGCGACAGGAATTGCGCGGCGCCGTTGAAGTTCAGGAAGCGTCCTTGCACCCACGTTTCCAGCGTCGCGACGAAATACGGATTGACTGACGCGATGTTGACGAACACCAGGCCGATCAGCAGCAGCGTGATGGCGATGCGGCGTTGCGCGCGCATGCCCATCAGCAGCGCGCCAGC
>DATMTZ010000436.1:0-2217 GCA_035563975.1 Oxalicibacterium sp.
ATAGGAGTCGCAAAAACGCTTTTCAAGACTTTCCAAAAATTTTTTAACTCTTTTCGCCCGACCGAACACGCCGTTTACCGATACCCGGCACGGATGCAGTGCGCCATCCGCGTGTCGGCCGTTCTTCAAACTTCTTTACACGAAAAATCTTGCAAAGCCCGGCCGATTCGCCGACAATCCAAATGAGAATAATTGTTATTTGCAAGTAGCGAACCCCCATGAGAAAGCGCCACGCCGATGGAAGCACGCGCCCATAATCCGCGCCGCGCGTACTGGCTGAAAACCCTGCATCAGTGGCATTGGATCAGCTCCGCCCTATGCCTGCTCGGCATGCTGCTGTTCGCGGCGACCGGCTTTACGCTGAATCATGCTTCGCAGATCGAAGCCAGGCCGGCGGTCACGGCCAAAAAGGATGCATTGCCGGACGCGCTGCGCGCCGAACTGGCAACACTGCATGCTGACGAGGACAGCGCCAGCGACCCGCTGCCGCCGGACGTGCGCAGCTGGATCAGGGATGCATTGCAGGTCGATGTCGGCGCGCGCGCCGCCGAATGGTCGCCGGAAGAAGTCTACGTCGCGCTGCCGCGTCCCGGCGGCGACGCCTGGCTGCGCATCGACCGCGGCAATGGCGAAGTGGAATACGAACTGACCGACCGCGGCTGGATTTCCTACCTGAACGATCTGCACAAGGGCCGCAATACCGGCGCCGCGTGGAGCTGGTTCATCGACCTGTTCGCGGCGGCGTGCCTGATTTTTTCGATTACCGGCCTGTTCATCCTGAAGATGCATGCCGCCAATCGGCCCACCACCTGGCCGATCGTCGGACTCGGCGTGCTGATTCCGTTTTTGCTCGCCATCCTGTTCATCCATTGACATACCAAGAGGATTTTTCCGTATGCGACTCCGTTATTCCTTTGCGCTGGGCGCCGCGCTGACGCCGTCGGTCTTTGCCACCGACATGCATGTGAAAGTGGACATTCCGCAGCTGAACGTTGCCGAATACCACAAACCTTATGTCGCGCTGTGGATCGAAAATGGCGACCAGGCATTCGTACGCAATCTCGCCGTCTGGTACGACATCAAGAAAAAGGACAACGGCGGCACCAAGTGGCTGAAGGACGTGCGCCAGTGGTGGCGCAAGAGCGGCCGCGATCTGAACATGCCGGTCGACGGCATCAGCGGCGCAACGCGCGCGCCTGGCATGCACGACGTCAGCTTCAACGGCGCGAAATATGATTTGAATTCGCTACCGGCCGGCAAATACACGCTGGTGGCGGAAGCATCGCGCGAAGCAGGCGGCCGCGAAGTCGTCCGTGTGCCGTTCCAGTGGCCGCCGAAATCCGCACAAGCGGCACAAGCCAAGGGTGACCATGAGCTGGGCACCGTATCCGTCGAACTCAAACCATAACGCCAAGGGAATCCCATGCTCAAACCCTCCCTCACCCATTACGCGGCGGCGCTCGGCGCTTCCGTCATGCTGACGCTGCCGATGGCTGCACACGCGCATCGCACCTTCCTGTTGCCGTCGACGACGCTGGCCGACAAGGCTGGCGCGGTCGTTACTTTCGATACTGCGGCGACCGAGGAGCTGTTCATTCCGGATCACGCGGTACAGCTCGAGACCGTGACGGTCGATGGCCCGAACGGGACGCATCCGCAACCCGAAAATGCCTGGCGTGGCAAACAGCGCAGCAGCTTCGAACTGAACCTGCCGCAAGCCGGCACGTATCGCGTCTCTCTCGTGAATGATGGTCTGAGCGCGATGTACAAGCTCGACGGCCAAATGAAACGCTGGCGCGGCAATGCAGATTCCTTCGCCAAAGAGGTGCCGGCCAACGCACAGGACCTCAACGTAATGCGCATGCACAGCCGCAATGAAACCTTCGTACGCGCCGGCGAAGATGGCGGCAAGACCGAATGGACGACCAGCGGCAAGGGCATCGAAATGACGCCGCTCACTTCGCCCACCGAACTCTTTGCAGGCGATACGACGAGCCTGCGCTTCACGCTCGACGGCAAACCCGCCGCAGGCCTGACCGTTACCATCATCCGCGGCGGCAATCGCTATCGCGACGCGCTTGGCGAAATCACCTTGAAAGCCGACGGCGACGGCAAGATCAGCATCAAATGGCCTGACGCCGGCATGTACTGGATCGGCGCCAATACCGGCCGGCCGCCGCAAGGTGTAACCGGCACATTGGCCAAGCCGATCGTTCG
>DATMTZ010000437.1:0-8147 GCA_035563975.1 Oxalicibacterium sp.
CAGCGGCGCCACACGTTCGATTGCATATACCTGCGCCACGATGCGGCTTATGACGGCGGCGGCATAACCGGACCCGGCGCCGACTTCGAGCACGCGATCGCTGCTCTGCAGCTCGGCGGCCTCGAGCATCAGCGCGACGACATAGGGTTGCGAGATCGTCTGGCCGTCGCCTATCGGCAGCGGCGTGTCCTCGTGAGCGAATTCCTGCTGACCGGGCGGCACAAAGGCTTCGCGCGGCACGGTGCGCATTGCATGCAGGACATGCGGCGCGCGCACGCCGCGCTGCGCGATCTGGACTTCGACCATGCGGTCCCTGGCTGACTGAAAATCGGACATGATCTTCTCCGTGGCGGCGGCTATTCGATGTCGAGTCGGATTGTGTCAGCCGGTTCCATCGCGGCGCGGATTTTCGCCGCACCACATTCCATGCGAACCTTTTGCTTTATCGATGAATCAGAGAAATGACCGCCGCCGCTTGCGTATCCTTGCATGCCGGCGCGGGACGATGGGAGCAACGACTGCTGCAGCGTTTTTTCATCGTGCTCCACCTACCGACGTAGCCAAAGGAGAGAAATCATGCCTGCAAAATCCAAAGCCCAGCAAAAAGCCGCCGGCGCGGCCTTGTCCGCCAAGCGGGGCGACACCAGCAAGAGCGAACTGAAAGGCCCGTCCAAGTCGATGGCCAGTTCCATGAGCGAGAAGGAACTGAGCGCGATGGCGTCGACTTCGCGCAAGGGCAAACCATCGCACGCGTCCACCTCGAAATCCAAATCGAAGTCCAAGTCGTCGAAATCGAAATGACGCGCAAGCTGGGGCGCTGACGCTTCAGCCACCTCCGATCCGGCGGGTTTGCACAAGCGAACCGCCGGATTTTTGTTTGCGCACGGCGCATGGTGCTGCCCAATGGCAAGAGCGCAGCATGCGGCCTTCGCAGGCAGGCTTTCACGGTGGCGGTGCTTTTCGGTTAGGCTTATGCCGAATCGCGGCGCCTCGCGCCGCATGCAGCATATTCTTCGAAAGCGATCCCGCATGTTTCTTCAATCCCTGCGCATGACGCAGCGCGACTGGCGCGCCGGCGAACTGCGTTTCCTGCTGGTGGCGCTGATCGTTGCCGTGGCGGCGCTATCGTCCGTCGGTTTTTTCGTCGATCGCATGCGCGCGGGCCTGGAGCGTGACGCGCACAAACTGCTGGGTGGCGATCTGGTGATACGCGCGGACGAGCCGATCGCGCCGGCGTTTCGTGCCGAAGCGCAGCGGCGCGGATTGCAAACCGCCGACACGGCGGTTTTTCCCAGCATGGCGATTGCCGGTGAGGGCGCGCAATCGGTGTCGCGACTGGCTTCGGTGAAAGCGGTGAGCCAAGCCTATCCGCTGCGCGGCAAGGTCGAAATCGCGAAACATGCAGCCGGCCAGGGCCGCGCGGCCGACGCCATCCCGCCGAAGGGCAGCGTGTGGGTCGATCCAGGCATCCTGTCCAGCTTGCAGCTGTCGGTAGGCGATCAGTTGACGCTGGGCAGCAAGCGCTTCGTCATCGACGGCGTGATCACGGCCGAACCGGATCGCGGCGCCGGCTTCATGAACTTCGCGCCGCGCGTGATGTTGGCCGACAGCGATCTCGCCGCCACCGGCCTGGTCCAGTACGGTTCGCGCGTCGCTTACCGCCTGCTGGTCGCCGGCAAGCCGGCCGACGTGCGCGCCTACGAAAACTGGGTCAAGGAAAAAATCGACGCGGACAAGCTGCGCGGCGTGCGCACCGAGTCGCTGGAATCGGGACGTCCCG
The DNA here is from genome assembly GCA_035563975.1 of Oxalicibacterium sp. Taxonomy (GTDB): domain Bacteria; phylum Pseudomonadota; class Gammaproteobacteria; order Burkholderiales; family Burkholderiaceae_D; genus Oxalicibacterium. The sequence continues at coordinate 1,781 of DATMTZ010000437.1, forward strand.
AGATGCGTGCAACGCTGCAGCGCGCGCAGGAATTTCTGTCGCTGGTCGGCCTGCTGTCGGCCATGCTGGCCGCGGTGGCGGTGGCGATGGCGGCGCGCCGTTTCATGCTGCGCCACGTCGATGCCTGCGCCATGCTGCGTTGTCTCGGCATGACCCAGAACCAGGTGACGCTGCTGTACCTGAGCGAATTCATCGCGGTCGGCCTGATCGGCAGCGCAATTGGCGCGTTGCTGGGCTTCGGCGCGCATTTCCTGTTGATCGAATGGCTGGGCAGCCTGGTAGCGCGCGACTTGCCGCCGGCATCCTGGCTACCGGCGCTGCAGGCGGTAGCGACCGGTTTGCTGCTGCTGGTCGGCTTTGCGATTCCACCCGTTCTGCAACTGCGCAATGTGCCGCACAACCGCGTCATCCGGCGCGAGCAGGATGCGCCGCAAGCGGCGACGCTGGCGACCTATGTATCGGGTTTGCTAGCCTTCATCGCGCTGTTGCTGTGGCAGGCCGACAACCTGAAGCTGGCGCTGCTGACTGCGGCCGGTTTCCTTGGCGGCCTGGCCGGTTTTGCGTTGATCGGCTGGCTGGCGCTGAAATCCTTGCGTCCGCTGCGTAATCTGTTTGTTCACCCGGGCTGGCGCTTCGCTGTCACCGCGCTGCAACGCCGGCCGGGCGCCGCCGTGTTGCAGATCGTGGCGCTGTCGCTTGGTCTGATGGCCTTGCTGCTGCTGACCGTCATACGCGGCGACCTGGTCAATGCCTGGCGCGCCGCGACGCCGGCCGATGCGCCGAACCGCTTTGTCATCAATATCCAGCCGGATCAGAAAGCCGGCATCGAGACGCGCCTGCAACGCATCGGGATTCGCGATGCCGACCTGTTTCCGATGATCCGCGGCCGCCTGCTGGCGATCAACGATGTGCCGGTCAGCGGCGAAAGCTATGTCGAGGATCGCGCGAAACGCCTGGTCGACCGCGAGTTCAACCTGTCGACGATGCGCGCATTGCCGCCGGCAAACGAGATTACGGCCGGACGCTGGTTTGACGACAGCAGGCCGGAAGCGTCGGTGGAAGCCGGCCTGGCGGAGACGTTGCATTTGAAGCTGGGCGACCGTCTGAAGTTCGACATTGCCGGCGAGGCGGTGGAAGTGCCGATCACCAGCCTGCGCAAGCTGGAATGGGGCTCGATGAAGGTGAATTTCTTCATCATCATCAATCCGGCGGTGATGCAGGACATGCCGCAGACCTGGATTACCTCCCTCCATCTGCCGGCTGCGCACAGCGCTTTCGACAATGAACTGACGCGCGATTTCCCCAACCTGACCGTGGTCGACATCGGGCTGATCGTGCGCCAGATCCGCGACGTGATCGATCAGGTGGTGACGGCGGTCGAGTTCCTGTTCCTGTTTACGCTCGCGTCCGGCGTGCTGGTGCTGTACGCGGCGCTTGCCAGTTCGCAGGACCAGCGCACGCGCGAAGCGGGGCTGCTGCGCGCGCTCGGCGCCACGCGCAATCAGTTGTCGCAGGCGCAGTGGATCGAGTTCGCGCTGATCGGTGGACTGGCCGGCTCGCTGGCGGCAGCCGGCGCGACTGCCGTCGGCTGGTCGCTCGCGCACTTCGTGTTCGACTTCGAATGGCAGTTCAGTCCGGTGGTGTGGATCGCCGGCATCGCGGTCGGCGCCGGCTGCGTTTTCATCGGCGGCTGGGCCAGCCTGCGCAACGTGCTGAAACAGCCGCCGCTGCAGACCTTGCGTGAAAGTTAGAACGCATAACCGACGCTGAAGATCAGCGCAGTGTCGGTCGTTTTCTTGCCTTCTGCCGGCTCCTTGTCGTAGTCGACGTTGAACTGTGTGCTCAGGTTAAGGCCGTTGGCGATCGGTATGCGCACACCCATGCGATTGTGCAGCAACAAATCGTCGGCCTCTTCCAGGCTCTGATCGAGATCGAGGTTGTTGAAGAAGACCAGTTTCTGGCTGAAGAATTTCTGCTCGTACTTGAAGCCGAAATTCAGGCTCGGGAACGAGCGGTCCGGCGAATCGGTGTAATCCTCGTTCACGTAGGCGAGGCCGACCTGGCTGGACAGTTTGGTGAGATCGGTATCGATGAACTGCCGGCCGTAACCGCCGCCGACAGCGGTACGCAGGCTCAGATCGGCCAGGTCGTCGCGCTCGCCCTTGGCGTTCACGTATAGATAGTTCTTTGGGTCGAGGAAGTGGTCGTACTGACCCAGCAGGCGGCGGTTGGACGTCGTCTTGACGCCGGAGGAGCGCGCTTCGTTGATTTCCCAGTTCAGCGTGTAGCGATCTTCCGGCGAGCGGGCCATCAGCTGTCCGCTGGTATGCAGCTGGTCGTCCTCCGAATTGCCGCGCGTGGAAGAACCGCCGAGGTCGATCTTGCCGGAATACTTGAACGATTCGTCGACGACAGGCGGATTCAGCGCGCTGATATCCTGCCGCGCCAGCGTGACCGGCTGCTGCGATGCGGGCCGTTCGACCGCGACCTGCCCATCAGGCTGCAGCGCCAGCTTGCCTTCGACCAGCGCGCCATCGCTCAGCTGCACGCGCACCTCGTCGTCGGAGACCAGGCGGCTGACCTTGGCCCAGGGAATCTTCACTTCACCCACGATGCCGGATTGCATGACGAGCACGCCGTTGTTCAACTGCTTCAATTTGCCGGTGAGCTGGTCGCCGTTGTCCAGCGTGACGACGGCGGCATGCGCGCCCAGCGGAGCGAACAGGCTGGATGCCAGCATGAAGGGCGCAAGAAAACCTGCGCTGATGTGCGGTGTAAGGGTGCTGCGTCCAATCATGCCGGTATTCCTTGCAAGAAAATAAAGTCAGGTAGAGCAGCGAGGACCTGCCTAGTTCCCGAGCCGCGTATCAAAGGTGCGATGCGTTATCATTGCAGGCTATGAGCACCACTGAACATTCCGGAGAAACTCCGTCGCCTACGCTGTATGAAATGATCGGCGGCGAAACGACATTGCGCGAGCTGGTCGATCGCTTCTATGACCTGATGGATCTTGAGCCCGAGTTTGCCGGCATACGCAAGCTGCACCCCGACAGCATGGAAGGCTCGCGTGACAAATTGTTCTGGTTCCTGTCGGGCTGGAGCGGCGGGCCCAACCTGTTCGTCGAACGGTTCGGTCATCCGCGCCTGCGCGCGCGCCATCTGCCGTACGCCATCGCCACCAGCGAGCGCGATCAATGGCTGCGCTGCATGGACATGGCGATGCGGGACGTCGGCATCGAAACGGCCTTGCACCAGCACCTGATGCAGGCGTTCATGCAGACGGCCGACTGGATGCGCAATACGCACGGTTGAGCGCCGCATCGTGATCCTTCGTCGTTAAACATTCACCAGTCTGCCAAAGCATGCTCATGACCCCGACCTTTCTCGTCCTGCTCGTCGCACTTGCGCTCGTCGTCGTGTTGCAAATCGTGATCCTGCTGCGTGCACGACACGGCGATCCTGGACCGCAGCTCGCCCGGCTGGAGAGCGAATTGCAGCGCCAGCAGCAAACGGGCACCGAGCGTGCTGAGCGCGCCGAACGTGAATTGCGCGAGCAGGTGCAGTTGACCGCGCAAGCCACGCGGCAGGAGCTGGGCAGCAATTTCGCGCAATTCCAGCAGGCGCTGACGACACAGTTGACCGCAGGCGCGACGCTGCAGAACAATCAGATCGACGGTTTCGCGCAACAACTGGTCAAGCTGACCGAAGCGAATGCGCAGCAGCTGGAAGCGATGCGTCAGGCGATCGGCACGCAGGCGCAGACCGGACGGGAAGAGCAGGCTTCTGCGCTGAAGCGCTTCGGCGACACACTGAACCAGACGCTGGCGACCTTGACCGAATCGAATGCACAGCGGATGGCTGAAGTGCGCGCCACGCTGGAAGCGAAGATCCGCGAACTGCAGACCGACAACGGCGCGCGGCTGGAGGAAATGCGCAAGACGGTCGATGAAAAACTGCACGCGACGCTGGAGCAGCGGCTCGGCGAATCGTTCAAGCTGGTGTCGGACCGGCTGGAGAAAGTCCATCAGGGCCTGGGCGAGATGCAGCAGTTGGCAATCGGCGTCGGCGACCTGAAACGCGTGCTGACCAATGTGAAGACACGCGGCACCTGGGGCGAAGTGCAGCTCGAAATGCTGCTCGAACAACTGCTGACGCCCGATCAGTATGCGAAGAACGTCGAGACGATTCCCAACAGCGGCGCACGCGTCGAGTTCGCCGTGCGCCTGCCGGGAAAGGACGAGGCGCAAGTGTGGATGCCGATCGATGCAAAATTTCCAAAGGAACAGTACGAGCGTCTGGCCGAAGCGGCGGAGCATGCGGACCATGACGGCGTGCTCGCGGCCGGCAAGGAACTCGAACTGGTGATCCGCGGCGAAGCGAAGAAGATCGCCGAGAAATACCTGTCGCCGCCGCTGACCACGGATTTCGCGATCCTGTTCCTGCCGACCGAAGGCCTGTACGCGGAAGTGATGCGCCGGCCCGGCCTGGCCGACGAGCTGCAGCGCAACTGCCGTGTCAGCATCGCGGGCCCGTCGACGCTGTCGGCCTTGCTGAACAGTCTGCAGATGGGTTTCCGCACACTGGCGCTCGAAAAACGTTCGTCCGAAGTATGGCAGGTGCTGGGCGCTGTGAAGACCGAATTCGGCAAGTTCGGCGACGTGCTGTCTGCCACCAAGGCGACGCTGGAGCGGGCGGCGAAAAATATCGAGCAGGCCGAGACGCGCACGCGCCAGATGTCGCGCAAGCTGAAGTCGGTCGAAGCCTTGCCGAGCGATACGGCGCAGCAACTGCTCGGCGGCGATCTGCTGGGCGATCCGTCGGAAGACATCTGATCGCATTGCGCGTGAAGTGTGCGCCGTAGTTGTGTCGGCGGCGGCAACTTTTTTCCAGTCGTGATAAATTGACGCCTGTCGATGCGCGTTCTGCGCAACGTGCATCGCAAAGTTCTCGGGGCGGGGTGCAATTCCCCACCGGCGGTAATGGCTTCATGTCTAGCCCGCGAGCGCTTGGTGAATTTCCTCCCGCTTTTCTGCGGGTTTTCAGCAAGGTCAGCAGACCCGGTGCGATCCCGGGGCCGACGGTATAGTCCGGATGATAGAGAACGGAATGCGGCGCACTTCCCGGTATGGCGAAGTGCATGACCTCATTCCTGTACGCCCTGTTATGTTCATTCTTCCAACAGGAGCTTCACATGCAACATCCCATCGATATCAAGGGCAAACCTGCCGCAGGCCGCATCGCATTCGTGCAATCTGGCTGGCACAAGGATATCGTCGATCAATGCCGCGTCGCCTTCGTCGATGAAATGGCTGCCCGCGGCATCGCGAAGGACGCGATCGATTTTTTTGAAGTCACCGGCGCATTCGAAATCCCGTTGCATGCCAAACTGCTGGCAAAGAGCGGCCGCTATGCGGCTGTCGTCGCCGCAGGGCTGGTGGTGGACGGCGGCGTCTACCGCCACGAGTTCGTCGCGCAAGCCGTGATCAGCGGCTTGATGCAGGTGCAGCTGGAGACTGAAGTGCCGGTCATTTCCGCCGTGCTGACGCCGCATCATTTCCATTCGCATGCCGAGCATCAGGACTTTTTCTTCCAGCACTTCCTGGTGAAGGGCAGGGAAGCGGCGCATGCCTGTGCGGACACCGTCATGCGCGTGCAGCAGCTCGCCGCACTGCCGGCGGAGACGCGTATCGCCGCCTGAGACAAGAAGAAAGAAGGAATAAAAAAGGGAGCCGAGGCTCCCTTTTTTGTTTCGCCTTGCGGCAGAGGCGCCAATTAGTTAGTGGCGCGTTTCGACCTGCACCAGCGGTTCGGTCGATTGCGGCGGCACCGGCTTGCGCTCGCGCGGCACACGCGGAGCCGCCACGATCTTTGCCGCTTCTTCCTGCGCCGCGCGCAGCTTTTGCGGATCGGTCGATGCCAGTTCCAGACCTGCAGCGCGCAGCACGTCGGCCAAATCTTCGACCTTGGAAGCCGAGGAGGTCGTCGATACCGGCGCAGCGGCTGGCGCCGGGGCGATGGCTGCAGGTGTTTCGATGGCGACTGCAGCGGCCGAACGGATCGAGTCCGGTGCAACTGCTAATTCTATCGGCGCTGCGGCCGATACGTGCTGCTCAGGCGCGGCGGCATGCGTCTCGCTCGGCTGCATTTCGGCTTCGACCACGCGTTCGACATACTGCGGCTGTTCAGGCGCAGCGATGGCTGCGGCCAGCGTGCTGACCGGGACGGCATCGGCTGGTTCTTCGGCCGGTTCTGCAGCAGATTGTTCGATCGATTCTTCGCGTTGCTGCGCCGCCGGTGGCGTATCGCTGGCGACGATGGTAGCGGCCATTTCATTGGCGCTGACGTGCGGCGCTGCCGTCACCTGATC
>DATMTZ010000438.1:0-4409 GCA_035563975.1 Oxalicibacterium sp.
GGCGTGGGCCGCATGGGCTGAAGCGCCTTACGTTCTCACAGGCAGCGACGAACCGAAGCTTGCGGACATGCCGCCGATGTTGCGCCGGCGCGCCGGTTTTCTCGGCCGGATGGCGCTGGAAGTCGCCTATCGCTGCATCAATGGACAAAGTGATATTCCCGTCGTGTTCTGTTCGCGGCATGGCGAAGTCGCACGCGCCGTCGAATTGCTGAGCGACCTGGTACAGGATGCGCCGCTGTCGCCGACTGCGTTTGGCCTTGCCGTGCACAATGCAAGCGCCGGCCTCTTTTCCATTGCGCGCGCGGACCGCGCCAATCATGTGGCGATCGCTGCCGGCGGCAGTTCGGTCGAGCATGCGGTGATCGAGGCCTGCGGCCTGCTGGCAGACGGCGCGGAAATGGTCTTGCTGGTGTCGTACGACGACAGCCTGCCGCCGGTGTTCGCACCGTTTGAAGATTGCAGGGAACAGCCGCACGCCTGGGCCTGGCTGATGGTGCCTGCCGCGGAGGATGCGATTCGGCTGAGCTGGACCGCGGCGGGAGCGGTCGATGCGCAGGAACAGGCAATGCCGCCGAGCCTCGAAATCTTGCGTTTCCAGTTGCAGCACGCGCCGCTGCTGGAACGCGTTGCCGGCCAGCGTCGCTGGCGCTGGTCGCGTCATGCGTGAATGCGTTTCGCGCGGATGGCGGATCGTTGCCACGGGATTCAGTTTTACCGTTTTCGGCATCGGCGGGTTGCTGTTGCGTGTGCTGATCTTTCCGCTGTTGAATGTATTTGTGAGGCAACGGCCGCGGCGTATTGCGCTGGCGCGCGGCGTGATCCGGATGGCGTTCTGCGCATTCGTATGGATGATGCGAACGCTCGGCGTGCTGCGTTACGAAGTGGTCGGACGTCAGCGCCTGCAGCGCGGCGGCCTGCTGATTCTGGCGAACCATCCGACGCTGATCGATACGGTGTTCCTGATGGCTTTCGTCAGGCAAGCGGACTGCATCGTCAAGGGACGGTTGTGGAACAACCCGTTCACACGCGGGCCGGTGCAGGCCGCGGGCTACATCAACAACGATGCCGGCGTGGCGCTGGTGGATGATTGCATCGCGTCACTGCAGGAAGGCAACAACCTGATCATATTCCCGGAAGGGACGCGTACTGCGCCGGATGGCGCGATCGCGCTGAAACGCGGCGCGGCCAACATCGCGGTGCGCGGCAGGCGCAAGGTGACCCCCGTCATCATCCGCTGCGAGCCGCCGACGCTGGGAAAAGGCGAAAAATGGTGGCGCGTGCCGCCGCGCGCCGCCTGCTTTCGCATCGAGGTGCGCGACGACATCGACGTTAAGCATTTCATGGAAGACGGTGCGCCGGAAACGATCGCCGCGCGCCGCTTCACAGATTATCTGCAGACATACTTTACCGAGGAAGTGCAAGGCCATGCTTGAACAGGAAGTGAAAGAAATGATCATCGACGTGCTGCAGCTGGAGGACATCATGCCCGCAGACATCGATACCGATGCCCCGCTGTTCGTGGAGGGACTGGGTCTCGATTCGATCGATGCGCTCGAGCTGGGCGTGGCGCTGCAGAAGCGCTACGGCATTTCGCTGTCCGCGGAATCGGAAGATACGCGCCGGCATTTTGCATCGGTGCGCGCGCTGGCATCGCTGATCGAAAACAATAGAAAGAAATAAAAGGGGAGTAAGCATGGTAAGCATCGCCACAATGAGCAAGGACGAGCTGTACACCTGGGTCGTCGACCTGCTTGCGGAAATGTTCGAACTGGACAAGTCGAAGCTGTCGTTGCAGTCCGATCTGTATGCCGACCTGGACATCGACAGCATCGATGCCGTCGACCTGGCCGTCAAGCTGAAGCAGATGACGGGCAAGCGCCTGCAGCCGGAAGTCTTCAAGACCATTCGCACCATCGAAGACGTGGTCAACGCGCTGTCCGATCTGGCGTCGGAGCAGGCAGCATAAAGCGCCCGCTCATGACCGTCCTGACGGTTGCCATCACTCTGATGTATCCGCTTGCGATCTGGCTCGGGCATGGCCACGTGCAACCGCGCTGGCTGGCCGGGCTGCTGGTGCTGGCGGCTGCGACGCGCCTGCCTTCGCTGAAAATCAGTCCGCTGGCGCGCTGGTCGGCGGCGGCGGTACTGCTGCTGGCGCTGGCTGCGGTATGGGCCAACCTGCTGCTGCCGTTGAAGTTGTATCCGGTCCTGATCAACCTCGCGATGCTGGCCGCATTCGCCTATAGCCTGATGCATCCGCCGTCGATGATCGAGCGTTTCGCGCGCCTGCGCGAGCCAAACCTGCCGCCGGCCGCGGTTGCCTACACCCGCCGCGTGACGCAGGTGTGGTGCGTGTTCTTCGTGATCAATGGCGCGATCGCGTTCGGCACGGCACTGTGGGCATCCGAAGCGGTATGGTCGCTATACACCGGCGTCATTTCCTACGGCTTGATGGGTTTGCTGTTCGTCGTCGAATTTCTGTTTCGCCTGCGTTTCAAGCGTTTGCATGATGTCTGATTCCGCCGTTGATCTGTTGCGTTTGAGCGCGTCCCGTGTCGCCACGCATGTGGTCGGCTGGCGTGATGGCACACCCGTGCGCAACGAGGATTTTCTGCGGCGCGTCGCTGCATGGCGGACGATACTGGACGCGGCGGAAGGGCGGCATTTCGCGCTCTATCTGGAGGACAGCATCGAATTCGCCGCTGCGCTGCTTGGCGCCTGGTGTGCGACGAAGACCGTGTGGCTGACGGCGGACGTCTTGCCGGCGAGCTGCGCCGCCCTGCGGCAATCGGTGAACGGGTTCCTCGGGGATTTTCCATCGGACTGCATGCCGCTGAAGGCGGGCGCGGATGATGGCGTGATCGCCTGCCTGCACGACGATTGTCCCGCCATGGCTGCCGACGGCATCGCGCTCGTCGTGCATACATCGGGTACGACCGGCAGCGCGCAGGCGATTCCCAAGCGCTGGTCGCAACTGGCGGCCGAGGTGTCGACACTGGAAGCGCTGTTCGGCACGCGATTAGGCGACGCTGCGCTGATGGCGACCGTATCGCATCAGCATATCTACGGCTTGCTGTTCAAGGTGCTGTGGCCGCTTGCGGCAGGCCGCGCAATTCATGCGCGGATGCAAGGTTTTCCCGAAGAGTTGCTGCAATCGCTGCACAGCGGGCCCTGCGCGCTGATCGCGAGTCCCGCCTATCTGAAGCGTCTTCCTGCGCATTTGCCGTGGTCCGAGGTGCGGGGCAATTTGCGGGCGGTGTTCTCTTCCGGCGGTCCCTTGCCGGCGGAAACCGCGCGCGCTGTCGGCACGGCGCTGGGCAGCGGACCGATCGAAATCTATGGCAGCTCCGAAACAGGCGGTATCGCGTGGCGGGAGCGTAAGCAGAATAGCGGTGACGACGCATGGCAACCCATGCCCGGCGTGTCGTGTCGCGCGAGCACGGAAGAATCGCTGCTGGAACTGCGCTCTCCCCATCTTGCGGATGACAACTGGTTTCGGCTTGCAGATCGCGCGCTGTTTGGGCCGGATGGCCGGTTCGTGTTGCAGGGACGCAGCGACCGTATCGCGAAAATCGAGGAAAAGCGCATCTCGCTCGACGCCATCGAGCGCGCGTTGCAGGCGTCGGCGCTGGTCTCCGAAGCGCGCGTGATCGTGTGCGACGATGCGGGCGTTCAACGTCAGCGGATTGCCGCTTTTGTCGTTCTGTCCGATGAAGGGCAGCGCGCCTTCGCTGCCGGCAGCAAGCTGGCAATGAACAAACGCCTGCGTCAGGCGCTGACCGATACGGTCGAAGCGGTCGCCTTGCCGCGTCGCTGGCGGTACCTCCCTGCCATGCCGGTGAACGCGCAGGGCAAGACCACGCATGCGCTGCTGCAGGCCTTGTTGTCCGTTACGGCCGACGAGCGTCCGCGTGAACCTTTGGTGCGCGAGATCCTGCGCGAGTCCGATCGCGTCGCGCTTGAGATCGTGGTGCCTGCGGACCTGTTCTATTTCGACGGGCATTTCAATGAAGCGCCGATCCTGCCCGGCGTGGTACAGGTCGACTGGGCGATCGGCAAGGGGCGGGAATATTTTCCGCTGCCCGCAAATTTCCGTGCCATCCATGCGCTGAAGTTCCAGCACGTGATCCAGCCGGATCAGCCGGTGACGCTGGAACTGACGCATGACGCGCAAAAGGGCAGTCTGCACTTCCGTTATTTTTCACCGAACGCTCAGCACGCGAGCGGCCGCGTTCTCTTTATGGATCAGGCCCATGGCTGATGCATTCCGCCCGCTTGTCCTGATCCCGGTGTACGACCATGAACACGCGATCGGCGAGGTAGTGGCCGCCGTGCTGCAGCACGGCGTGCCGTGCATGCTGGTCGACGACGGCAGTTCCGCTGCGTGTGCCGGTGTGCTCGACGCGCTG
>DATMTZ010000439.1:0-6609 GCA_035563975.1 Oxalicibacterium sp.
TGCTGATTCTGCGAGCGCGTTACAAGATCATCCTTGGCACCTTGATCGTGGTGGTCGCCACCACGGTGACGATCACGCTGCTGTTGCCAAAGACCTATACGGCCACGACCTCGCTGGTGCTCAATTACAAGGGTGTTGACCCGGTGACCGGGCTGACTCTGCCATCGCAACTGATGCCCGGCTACATGGCAACGCAGATCGACATCCTGAACAGCCAGACGGTTGCGCTGAAGGTAGTCGACGACTTGAAGCTGGCCGACAGTCCGGTCGTCAAGCAGCAGTTCCAGGATGCGACTGGCGGCCAGGGTTCGATTCGCGAATGGCTGGCGAGCCTGATTTCGAAAAATCTCGATGTAGAGCCGTCGACCAGCAGCAGCGTGCTGGCCGTCAACTACAAGGCGACCGATCCGCAATTCGCGGCGACGATGGCGAACGCCTTTTCAAACGCGTATCTGAGTACCGCGACGCAGTTGAAAGTCGAACCGTCCAAACAGGCCGCCGATTATTTCACCGGGCAGATCAAGGTTCTACGCGACAACTTTGAAGCGGCGCAGCGCAAGCTCTCCAAATACCAGCAGGAAAACAATATCGATGATCCGGACGGTCGGCTCGGCGTGGAAACGGCGCGTTTGAACGAGTTGTCCAGCCAGTTGGTCCAGGTGCAGGGTGCGGCCATCGATGCCAATTCCCGCCTGAAGGCCACGCAGGGCGATGCCGGTACCTCGCCCGACGTCATGAGCAACGGCTTGATCCAGAACCTGAAGGGCAATCTGCTGGCGGCCGAAGCGAAGTTCGCCGAAGTGTCGTCGCGCCTGAGTCCGAATCACCCGCAATACCAGTCAGCCAAGGCGGAAGTCGACAAACTGCGCGCCAACCTGAATTCGCAGATCGCGCAGGCCTCGGCCGGCATCACCAGCAACGCACACATCCAGCAGCAGCGCGAAGCGGAAATCAAGGCAGCACTGGCGGCGCAGCGTACCAAGGTGATGGACCTGAACCTGGCGCGCGACGAATTGAAACTGCTGCAAAACGAGGTGGCGGCGGCGCAGCGCGCGTATGAGGCAGCAACCAACCGCTACACGCAAACCAATATGGAAGCACGTTCGACGCAATCCGATATCGCGATCCTGAATCCGGCGGTAGCGCCCCTGTCGCCGACCGGCCCGAAAGTGATGCTGCTGACGCTGTTGTCGATTTTCCTGGGCGGCATGCTGGGTCTCGGTCTTGGCCTGATTGCCGAAATCATCGATCGCCGCGTGCGTTCGACCAAGGATCTGATCGACGTGCTGAATGTGCCGGTGCTGGGCGTGATGAGCCGCAATCCGCCCGATCGCATGCGCCTCGGATTTTCGCGTCCAGCCTTACCACGCGGCCCGCGTGCGTTGAAACCGACCTGAGCATGGAGAACCAGATGAATCAGCTAGTCAATCCGCTGGCCCTGCAATCGGCCAAACGCAGCAATACCAGCATGGGCAGCATCCTGCTCGACATGGGCAAGATCACGGCGGCCGACGCCGAGCGCATCCTCAAGTTTCAGAAGGAAAAGGGCATGCGCTTTGGCGAAGCGGCGCAGATCCTCGGCCTGATTTCCGAGTCCGACATCGACCAGGTGCTGGCCCGCCAGTTCGACTATCCCTACCTGCAGTCGGGGCAGGGCAGTTTTCCGCCGGGCCTGATCGCGGCCTACGAACCGTTCAGCGCACAGGTGGAAACGCTGCGCGCGATCCGTAGCCAACTGATGCTGCGCTGGTTTGCCGAAGGCCAGAAATCGCTGGTCATCGCCAGCGTGACGCCGGACGAAAACGCCAGCATGTTTGTGGCTAACCTGGCGGTCGTGTTCTCGCAGCTCGGCGAAAAGACCTTGCTGGTCGACGCCAACCTGCGCGAGCCGAGCCAGCACCGCGTATTCAATATCCGGACCCGGCAAGGCTTGTCGGACATCCTGGCCGAACGCGCAGACCTGGACGTGATCACGCGCGTCGAACCGTTCATCGATCTATCAGTGCTGCAGGCCGGAACCTTGCCGCCAAATCCATTGGAGCTCGTCAGCCGTGCATCCTTCACGCACCTGAACGCGCGCGTCGCGCACAACTACGACGTCGTGTTGTATGACGTGTCGCCGTTCTCGGTGAGCGCCGATGCGCTGGCAGTGGCGACCAACGCCGGCGGCGTACTGCTGGCGGCACGCAAGCACAAGACACGTCTGGCGGACATCAATGCCGCCTGCGACCAGCTCGAGCGCTACGGCGTGGACGTGGTCGGTTCGGTTCTACTGGAAATCTGATGAATACGGCAGCAATTCGATCTGCGGCAATGCCGTTTGCGCGCAAGCCCTGGGTATCGGAGTGGGGACCGGTCATCCTCGGCATGGCTGCCTTGTACATACCTGTGCTGCTTGGGTTGTTTCAGGGCTTGTGGGCGACCGAAGAACATGCGCACGGCCCGATTATTCTGGCGCTCTCGTTGTGGCTGATCTATCGAAAATGGCCGGAAATGACGCTGGCCAGCGAAGGCAAGCCGAGCGCACGCGTCGGTTGGGTGGTGTTCGCGGTCGGGCTGCTGCTGTACATGCTGGGCAAGTCGCAAGATATCCCGATCGTCCAGGTTGCCTCCTTCATTTTCGTGATGATCGGCATCACGCTGATCAAGCAAGGCTGGGCGGCATTGAAGGTATTGTGGTTCCCGTACTTTTTCATGCTGTTCATGCTGCCGATGCCAGGCATCATCGTCAGCGAGTTGACGCTGCCGATGAAGACCGCCGTTTCGTACGTGACCGAAAACCTGCTGTTCGCGCTCGGCTACCCGATCGCGCGTGAAGGCGTGGTGCTGCAGATCGGCCAATACCAGTTGCTGGTCGCCGACGCCTGTGCCGGATTGCAGACGCTGCTGACGCTCGAATCGCTCGGCCTGTTCTACCTGAATGTCGTCAAGCATACCTCGACGTTGCGCAATGTCGTGCTGGCTTGCCTGATCGTGCCGATTTCCTTTACCGCGAACGTGATCAGGGTCATCGCTTTGACGCTGATTACCTATTATTTCGGCGACGCCGCGGGGCAAGGTTTCCTGCACGGTTTTGCCGGCATGGTCCTGTTCTTCAGCGCACTGGTACTGATCGTCAGTCTCGACGCATTGCTGCAATGGATCGTCAAAAAACGGGAGGCGCGCCATGCCGCTGCATGAAAGTGACCTGAAAAGAAAATCGATCGTCGCCAGCATCGCCTTGTGCGTGCTGATGGTGTCGTCCGCCGCATTTACACGGGTCATCACCCCAACCGAGCGCCTTTCGGAACAGCGTCCCCCGCTGAATCTGGAGGCGCTTGTGCCGGCCACCCTGAAAGGCTGGGAAGAAGACAAGACGCTGAGCAACGCGGTCGTCAATCCGCAAACCGAGGAAGCGCTGAAAAAGATTTACGCACAGACGCTGTCACGCACTTATGTGAACCGCAATGGCGATCGCATCATGCTGTCGATTGCATACGGCAGCGACCAGGGCGGTGAATCGACGCAGGCGCATCGTCCGGAGATCTGCTACACCGCACAGGGTTTCGGCCTCAAGGAAAACCATGTCGACGAGCTGAAGACCGCGTACGGCGAGGTGCCAGTGCGTCGGCTGGTGGCGGTGAACGGCTTGCGCAACGAGCCGATTACCTACTGGGTCACCGTCGGCGACAAGGCTACGCTGCCTGGTTTTCGCCGCAAGCTGGCGCAGCTGGCCTATGGCCTGAACGGCACGATTCCCGACGGCTTGATCTTCCGCGTATCGACGATCCAGAAAGATGCGGCCGATGCATATCGCTTGCAGGATCAATTCGTCAACGCGCTGTTCGACGCGATCACGCCGGCGCAAAGAACGCGCCTGGCCGGCGACATCACGCCTTCCGCGCAAGCGGCATCGTGATTGCAGCAAAGAGGCTGCACCTGCGCATCACGCGCGACACCAATTTTTAAGAGGATGAATCGCAAGCATGGCTTATTCCGCTTTCATCGGAACGCCCAGAGCTGCAAAGGACGACCGCGTGCTGCGGTTCCTGGCGTTCTGGATTGTGATGGGCGCCGCGCTGTACCAGCTGGTGCTGTGCTTCGTGCACACCCACCTGTTCCCGATGCGCACGTCGATCGTGGCGCTGTCGGAGTTCGTTCTGTATACCGGCTGCCTGTATGTGCTGGCGCGCCGCGTCCAGCTCGAGTTCATCGCCGTGATGGCGCTGGTGGCCGCCTATCTTTTTTTCATGGCGTTGATGCGCGGCTCTCTGGACTTCAAGGGATTCCGCGACATCCTGATCATCATCCTTTTCTACTGGCTGGGCCGCACCATGGGAAGCATGGAGATGGCGGACCGCATCCTGAAGGTCGTGATTACGCTGGTATTGATATTCGGGTTCTTCGAGCTGTTCTTCGTCAACCAGTATTCACGCGTATTCAACGTTTTTTCATATTACGTGAACCAGGGCGGGCTGAGCGGCGCCACCAACTGGGCGGGCGGCTCGCTCGCGCTGAATGGCATGCGACCGGAAGGCATCGGCCGCACGATCCTGCCCAGCCTGCTGGGTAATCACCGCATTTCGTCCATTTTCCTGGAGCCGGTTTCCCTCGGTAACTTCGCTGTCATCGTCGCGGGTTGGGGATTGTCGAAACCGCGCGAGGAATGGCGGCAGATGCTGTTCTTTCTGGCCATGTCGGCCATCATGATCACGCTGGCGGATTCGCGCTACGGTCTCTTGACGGTGATGTGTCTGGTCATCATGCGTCTGATTTTCGCGGGACGCATGCACAATCTGGCGATCCTGCTGCCCGCGATCTGCATGGCGCTGTTGCTCGGCATCGCGCAGTTTCTGAACGGCGACCATTCCGACAACGTCCTCGGCCGGCTGTACCTGACCGGAGCGACGCTGATGCATTTTGGCCCGAAAGAGATTTTCGGCCTGAGCGGTTACAACTTCAACTTTGGCGACATGGGTTATGCAGTCGTGCTGACGCGCTTCGGCCTGCTGTTCTTCGCAGCCTGCTGGATCGGCTTCTGGCTGATCCGCATGCAGGATGATCGCGGCGTGCGCTTCCGTTCTTATGTTGCGCTGTATGCGTCCCTGATCCTGTCGGTCAGCGGCACCTCGCTGTTTGCGCTGAAGACGGCCGGCGTCCTGTGGTTCCTGGTCGGCTGCTGCGCGCTACGTCAGCGCCAACATACAGCCGAGGAAGCGGTGCCCAGCACGCCCGCGCGCGAAACGCTGCCGCGCAGAAGGCAACGAAAGGTGAGCTATGCCCATTAAGGTTGCGCATCTGGTGCGGCAATACCATCCGTCGGTCGGTGGTATGGAAGATGTCGTGCAAAACATTGCGCGCTACCAGCAGGAATATCATGGGCACGTGCCGACCGTGGTCACCTTGAACCGGCTCTTCCGCAATTCGGAAGAAGTGCTGCCGCCGGAAGACGAAGTTAACGGCGTGCGCGTGATCCGCCTGCCGTATTACGGCTCCAGCCGTTATCCGCTGGCGCCCGAAGTGTTGCGACATGTGCGCGATGCCGATGTGGTGCACGTGCACGGCGTCGATTTCTTCTACGACTACCTTGCGTTGACCAAGGCCGTGCATCGCCGCCCGCTGGTGGCGTCCACGCATGGCGGGTTCTTTCATACCGCGTTCGCGTCGCGACTGAAGCGGCTTTACTTCAACGTCGTCACGCGCAGCACCTCCGCCGCCTATGACCGCATCGTCGGCACCAGCGACAATGACGGCACGATGTTCCGCGAAATCGTGCATTCACCCAAGCTGTCCGTGATCGAGAACGGCGTCAATGTGCAGAAGTACGCAAACCGCGGTTCGCCGCGTCTGATGCCGGTGATGATCTATTTCGGCCGCTGGTCGGTCAACAAGGGCCTGCTCGAGACGCTTGCCCTGTTCCGCGAACTGGTGGCGCGGCATCCGGAATGGCAGCTCATCATCGCCGGGCGCGAATACGACCACACGGTGAAGGAGCTGGCCGCGCTGATTCAACAATATGGATTGAGCGGCCACGTGCGGCTGTTCCCCAATCCCGGCGATCGCGAACTGGCGGAACTGATCGCGCAAGCCAGTTATTACATTTGCCTGTCGCGTCATGAAGGCTTCGGCATCGCGCCGATCGAGGGCATGAGCGCCGGCTTGACGCCGGTGCTAAGCGATATTCCCCCGTTCCGCAATCTGCTTGAAAAGTCCGGCATGGGCCTGCTGCTGCATGTCGAGCAGCTCGAGCAGGCTGTGACGCAGATAGCGGAGCTGCATGCGCAGGGCGAGCAGGCTTATGCTGCGCGCCGCGCCGCAGCACAAGAATTTGTGCAGCAGTACGACTGGCGCCGTATCGCCGATCGTTACGTGCAGATTTATCAGGATCTCGTCGGCGGCGAAAAGGGACGAAACCATGCATGAACAGCGACGTGCGCATCGCGTGCAGCATGATGGCGTGCTGCGTCCGAACCATCTTCAACTTGTGAGCGACAGGGAGCAATCCATGCGGTACAAGATCTATGTCATCAATCTGCAGCGGGCGACCGGCAGGCTGGCGGCGATGCAAAAGAAATTCGACGATCTGGGCCTGCCTTTCGAGCGCATCGAGGCGACCGACGGCCGCGCGAT
>DATMTZ010000440.1:0-6009 GCA_035563975.1 Oxalicibacterium sp.
GTTTTTCGAAAAAAACATAATGTGACCCATCGTGAAATAAAGCATAAATTGGCCAGGTGGCCACTTTATGCTTAACGGCACAAAATCGCCGCTGCCGGCCTGATATGCGGAATTGGCGGAAGCGGTGAGATTCGAACTCACGGAGGGTATAACCCCTCGCTGGTTTTCAAGACCAGTGCCTTAAACCACTCGGCCACACTTCCCTGAAGATGCACGGATGAACTGCCAATCTCGCTGCCGCGCTGGCGGCAGCCGATAGGCGCAAAGATTCATCCGCTCGGGAGGTCGCATTATACCCAACTCGCCCGTTTGCGCCGATCGTGCGATGGCAATTTGTCGCTTAATCGACCAAAAACAGCTGCTGCAAATCGTTCAGAAAACGGCGGCCAAGTTCGGTCGGCTTGATGATCTTGTGGTCGCGATACAGCAAGCCCTTCCGCTCTGCCTCGTTCAAGCCCCGCTCGACAGCATTCAAGGGCATCCCGGTGCGTTCCGCAAACAGGTTGACTTCCACGCCGTCGACCAGCCGCATCGCGTTGAGCATGAATTCAAATCCCATCTCGGTGCGCGCGATTTCCTTTTCTTCCTGCACGGCATTGCCCTGCCGTACACGCTCGATATAGGTGGCCGGCTGCTTGTAACGCGCCTGGCGGATCACGCGATGCGGGAACGACAGCTTGGAATGCGCGCCGGCGCCGATGCCGAGGTAATCGCCGAACTGCCAGTAGTTCAGGTTATGGCGCGCCTGCCGCTTCGCTTGCGCATAAGCGGAGACTTCGTAATGACGATAGCCGGCAGAGGCAGTGGTCTGTTCGATCATCTCCTGCATGTCGGCGCTGGCATCGTCATCGGGCAGCACCGGCGGATATTTCGCAAAGACCGTGTTCGGCTCCATCGTCAGGTGATACAGCGACAGATGCGGCGGCGCGTACGCGATGGCGGTTTCAACGTCCAGCCGCGCCTCGTCCAGCGTCTGCGACGGTAGCGCATACATCAGGTCGAGATTGAAGTTGTCAAAGTTCGCCAGTGCGATTTCAACTGCGCGATGCGCCTCGGCGCCGTCGTGGATACGACCCAGCGCCTGTAGGTGACGAGCATTGAAACTCTGGATGCCGATCGACAGCCGGTTGATGCCGCTGTCGCGGTACGACTTGAACTTCTCCGCCTCAAAGGTGCCGGGATTGGCTTCCATCGTGATTTCGACCGCATGGTCGAGCGGCAGCAAGGTGCGGATGTCGGACAGCAGGCGATCCAGACCTTTCGCCGACATCAGGCTGGGCGTGCCGCCGCCAATAAAGATTGTGTAGATCTTGCGGCCCCAGATCAGCGGCAGCGCCATTTCCAGATCCGCGCGCAAGGCAGCAAGATAGTCGTCTTCCGGGAAACTGCCGCCGTTCGCCTCATGCGAATTGAAATCGCAGTACGGGCACTTACGCACGCACCACGGGAAATGCACATAGAGCGACAGCGGCGGCAAGGCAGTCAGGTTCAGCGCGCCCGGTTTGAGATAGGCGACCGCGGCGCGCGCCGGATCGGCTGGCGCCGCCTGTCCCGCCGGCTTGATCGGAATCATCGCAGCTTCTCGATCAGCGCGCGCAGCGCCTGGCCGCGATGCGACAGGCGGTTCTTCTCTTCCGCAGTCAGTTCCGCGGCGGTCTTGCCCAGGGCGGGAATCCGGAAATACGGGTCGTAGCCGAAGCCGCCCTGCCCGCGCGCTTGCGCGATCATTTCGCCATCCCAGCGGCCGTCGGCGATCACCGGTTGCGGATCGTCGGCGTGCCGCACGAACACCAGCACGCAGTAGTAGTAAGCCGATTTGTCGGCATGCTGGGCGAGATCTGCGATCAGCTTGTCATTGTTGCGCTGGTCGGATTTCGGCTCGCCGGCATAGCGCGCGGAATACACGCCGGGCGCGCCGCCGAGCGCGTTGACGCAGACGCCGGAATCGTCGGCCAGAGCCGGCAACCCGGTTAGCCGCGATGCATGGCGCGCTTTGGCGATCGCGTTCTCGACGAAGGTGGCGTGCGGCTCTTCCGCTTCCGGCACATCGAATTCGCCTTGCGCATGCAGTTCGAAATCGAGCGGCGCCAGCAACGCGCCGAACTCCTTCAGTTTGCCGGCGTTGTTGGAAGCGAGAATCAGTTTGCGGGACATGGCGGGACGTAAGCGTGAAACGAAAGGCAGGATTGTAGCGCGCCGCGTCTCGCGCTTCAGGGAGGTACCAGTTACGGCGCGATTTCCAACACCTGCTTTTGCATCACGATCAGATCGCGGATGCCTGCCTGCGCAAGATCCAGCAGCTGGTTCATGGTCGCGCGGTCGAATGCCGCGCCTTCGGCGGTGCCCTGCACTTCGATGAAATGGCCGGCATCCGTCATCACGATATTCATGTCGGTATCGCAATCGGAATCCTCGGCGTAATCCAGATCAAGCACGGGCATGCCTTTGTAGACGCCGACCGAAATTGCCGCGACGAAGTGCTTGAGCGGAATGCAGGGAATCAGGTTTTGTTCGCACAACTTGGTGAATGCATCGTGCGCAGCCACCATGGTGCCGGTGATGGCCGCGGTGCGCGTGCCGCCATCGGCCTGGATCACGTCGCAATCCAGATGCAGCGTGCGTTCGCCGAAGGCCTGCAGGTCGAAGGCGGCGCGCAGCGAGCGGCCGATCAGACGCTGGATTTCCTGCGTGCGTCCGGATTGCTTGCCGCGCGCCGCTTCGCGGTCCATGCGCGTGTGGGTGGAACGCGGCAGCATGCCGTACTCGGCGGTCAGCCAGCCCTGTCCTTTTCCCTTCAGGAAAGCGGGCACGCGGTCCTCGATGCTGGCGGTGCAGATGACCTTGGTATCGCCGCATTCGATCAGTACCGAACCTTCGGCATGCTTGGTGTAATTACGCGTGATCTTGATAGGACGCAGAACGTCAGCGGCGCGGCCGCTGGGGCGAAGAACAGACGACATGAATTAATTCCTGGAAGTGATACGGGATGATTTATCGAGCGCGTCGCGGATTTCCTCGATCGCCTTTTCGATCTCGGCGTCGTTGTAGTCCGAATGCTCGAGTTCAATATGGCGCGGCGCCTGGATGGTGGTCGTCACGCTGCCGATCGGCAAGGTGTGCGTGACGATGGTGCTGTTGCCCTGCAGGTTGTCGCTGCTTTCCCACATCATCGCCAGCGCCGTGACATTATCGCCGGTCTTGCCCGCCATGCTGGTCGCCGTCGACAGCATTTCCGGCACAGCGCGCACGATGGTCGTGCTGTGCAGCCGCTGAGCGAGTTCATGGTCGGGCAGCATGGACCACAGGCCGTCGGAACACAGCAGCATGATGTCGCCCGCCTGCAGACTGGCGCGGCGCGAAATCTCGACAATCGGCATGTTCGGCGCGCCCAGGCAGTTGAACAGCTTGTTGCGATCGGGGTGCGTGTCGCGCTCCGACGGATCGACCTTGCCTTGCGCAATCAGCGTTTCGATGCGCGAATGATCGCGCGTGCGGGCCAGGATCTGCCCATTGCGCATCCAGTACAGCCGCGAATCGCCACAGTGCGCCCACATCGCATTGTTGTGCTGGATCAGACAGGCAACGATGGTGGTGCGCGGCGTTTCCGGCAGGTTGTTGATGGCGCGGTAGCGATGGATTTCTCGATGCGCCGCAATGAAGCTGTCTTCCAGGAAGCGCTCCGGCTTCTTCACATACGGTGTCGCGCTTTCCTGGAACAGCGAGGCGATCGTCTGCATCGCGATCTGCGCCGCCATTTCGCCCATGATGTGTCCGCCCATGCCGTCGGCCACGAGCAGCAGCAACGCGTCGCGCGTGAAGCTGTAGCCCATGCGGTCCTGGTTGTTCTTGCGACCGCCGATATGGCTTTCTTGGTAGACGGAAAATCGCATGGATTATGAAAAAGCGCGCATGACGGGTTAATTAACGGGTGTGTTCCTGGATGGTGGTCGCCACGTTCGCCGGCTTGCGGCCGATATTGCTGAACAGCGCCTTCCGTAATTTACGGGCCACCTGCTGCAAGGGCTGGCCGTCTTCCTTGTCCGGCACCTCCTCGCGCAAGGCCTTCTGCAGCGCAAACACGCTTTGCGGACGTTCCAGCGGATCGATCATCAGGCTCCAGCGGATAACCTTGATCAGTTCCGGCGAATACACGCCTTCCAGCTTGCTGAAATGGCCATCCATCTTGTCGTTGATCTTGCGCTGGTCCGCCGGCTGCGGCGGCGCACCGACCATGCAGGCGAACATCGAGGCGCCGATGCTGTAGATATCGGTCCACGGGCCGAGGTTGCCGTTCTTCACGTACAGCTCAGGCGGCGCGAAGCCCGGCGTATACATCGGATACAGCTTCGGCAGGTCGGCCTTCAGCGTCTGCCGCGCGGCGCCGAAATCGAGCAGGATCGGCGTGCCGTCGACACGCAGGTAGATGTTGGCCGGCTTCAGGTCCAGGTGCAGCAGCTTGTTCGTGTGCACCTCGCGCAAGCCGTTCATCACATGGCTGAACATCTTGCGGATGAAACGTTCCGACACCAGCGGCTTTTCGCCCTTCTCGCGCCGGCGCAGGATGTGGTCCTGCAGCGAACGGCCGGATTCGTAGCCCATCACCATGTACACGGTTTCATTGGCGCGGAAGAAGTTGGTGACGCTGACCACATTCGGATGAGAAATCTTTGCCAGCGCGCGGCCTTCTTCAAAAAAGCATTTCAGGCCGATGCGGAAGATCGGCAGGTTCTCGGGCGAAATCGCCGGCACCAGTTCGCCGGGTTGACGCAGGGCCAGCGAGCTTGGCAGGTATTCCTTGATCGCCACGGCATTGCCGTCCTCGTCATAGGCAAGGTAGACGATACTGAACCCGCCGGAGGCAATCTTCTTTACAATGCGGTATCCGGCGATTTCAAGCCCATCCGGCAACGGAGCGTTGTTTTGCGCGGCCATGTGTCCCAATAATAGTGAAATGCCAATCAGGCGGTGCTGGCGGTATGTCGAACGGCAATGTTTTGCCTTTCTGCCGTCTTTTCAAGCGGCAATTCGTTGTTGATTGTGTGGACAAATCGCCGCTTTGTAAAGAGAAAACAGGGAATCCATCTTGGCCATCAGCAGCATGACCGGCTACGCGGTCACCACGCACGAAACACCCAACGGCACGCTCACCATCGAACTCAAGAGCGTCAATTCACGCTTCCTCGATCTGCAGTTCCGCATCAACGACGACCTGCGCGCGCTGGAACCGGCACTGCGCGAGGCGATCATGGCGCGCACCACGCGCGGCAAGGTCGAATGCCGCGTCAGCTTCGGCCGCAAGACGGCGTCCAGCGAAGCGCAGGCGCTGAATGCCGACGTGCTGCGGACCCTCGATGAACTGCAGAACCAGATCCGCAAGCAATTCGCCGATGCGGCGCCGATGACGGTCAACGAGCTGCTGCGCTATCCCGGTGTGATCGAGGAAGCGGAACTCGGGCAGGAAAGCCTGCAGGCCGAAGTCGCCGCTGCAATGAAAACGACCATGGATGCCTTCATCGACAGCCGCACGCGCGAGGGCGCTGCACTGCAAGCCATGCTGCTGTCGCGCATCGCCGAGATGGAAGCGATCGTACAGCGCATCACGCCGCTGATTCCGCAGGTCATCGCGCAATTCCAGCAGAAGGCAGTAGAACGGCTGCAGGAAGCTTTGGGCGTGGCGCTTGGCAGCGGCAACGCGGCCGCCAGCGTCACGCGCGAGGAAGTGCTGGAACGCATCCGCCAGGAAGTGACCTTGTACGGCATCCGCATCGATGTGGTGGAAGAACTGACGCGCCTGTCGGCCCATCTGAACGAAACGCGCGCGATCCTGCAGAAAGGCGGCCAGATCGGCAAACGGCTGGACTTCATGATGCAGTAGCTCAATCGCGAAGCCAACACGGTCGGCTCCAAGGCGGCAGTCAAGGAACTCGCGGACGCCTCGATGGCGATGAAACTGCTGATCGAGCAGATGCGCGAACAGGTACAGAACCTCGAATAATTTCCTTCTGGCAG
>DATMTZ010000441.1:0-6171 GCA_035563975.1 Oxalicibacterium sp.
GCCGGGACGCACCCACCCACCGAATCCGGCGAGAAGGCGCTGGGAAGCATCAGCGGCTAGCGCTATCTCGCGGATGGAACCGTTGCATACACGGTCGACAACTTGCAGAAGGACTACCCAAGTCGGGTCTCCAGAAAACAAAAACAGCGCAAGTGTACTGATAAGCCGAAGCGCAGGCAAGCCGCTCGCGTACTGTCATCGCATGCCAGAATCAACGCGCCGTGCGCGGCGACGTTGACAGCGGCACCGATTTGCTCGTCAGTGGAATTTTTATACGGCAGATATGACGCGATGATGAACCGACGCGTAGTGGAGAAGATCAGCGCGGCAATTCAGCCGAGTTCATGCGCCGCAGAATCAGCGCCGTGCGCCGCGCCAGGTAATCCGAGCCGCGGTGGGTGTCGTAGAAACGCGGGCGCGGCAGCATGACGGCCAGCCGCGCTGCCTGCTCGGGGCTCAGTTGCGCCGCCGAGACGCCGTAGTAATGGCGCGCCGCCGCTTCAGCGCCAAAGATGCCGACGCCCCATTCGACGCTGTTCAGATAGATTTCGAAGATACGCTCCTTGTCCATCCAGAATTCCAGCATGTAGGTGATCAGCACTTCCTGCCCCTTGCGCAGATAGCTGCGTTCGCCGGACAGGAACAGGTTCTTCGCCAACTGCTGCGTGATGGTGGAGCCGCCGGCCACGACCTTGCCCTTCTTCGTATTTTTTTCGTAGGCTTTCTCCATCGCCTGCCAGTCGACGCCGTCGTGCTCGGAGAAATTGGCGTCTTCCGATGCGATGATCGCGCGCTTCAGGTTGTTCGAGATGCGTTTGTACGGCACCCAGGTATGCCGGATCTGCGCGTTCGGATTTTTTTCCCGCAGTACAGATAGCTGATGCCGCATGAAGCTGGTCGAATCCGGATTGTGGCCGACCCACCAGCCGATCTGCAGGAAGAAATAAGCTTGCGCCAGCAGCACCGCGACAACGGGCACCAGAATGAGCCACAACAACAGCCTGCGCAGGGTTTTCATGTTCGTTTGAAAGCGTGAATGGAGATCGTGCGGGCGCGGCTCTTAGGTTGAGGCGTTCAATTGCGCACGCAGCTCTGCGAATACCGCTGCGGTCTCGGGCCGTACGCCGCGCCATAGATGAAAGGATTCCGCCGCCTGCTCGACCAGCATGCCGAGACCGTCGCGCGCCTGCGCGCCATGCGCGGCGGCGAACTGCATGAACACCGTCGGCGCCTTGCCGTACATCATGTCGTAAGCCAGCGACTGCTCAGCAAACACGTCGGCCGGGATCGGCGGCAGATCGGCGTTCAGGCTCGCGGCCGTGGCATTGATGACGATATCGAACGGACCCTGCAGCGCAGCGAAGGTGCTGACCTCGACATGCCCTTGCTGCGCGAACTGATGCGCGAGCTCTTCCGCTTTCGATACCGTGCGATTGGCCAGCACCAACCGCTGCGGTGTCTGCTCGAGCAAAGGCAGGATCACGCCGCGCGCCGCGCCGCCGGCGCCCAGCAGCAGCACCGATTTGCCGGCAATCGCGACGCCGGCATTGCGCACGATGTCCTGCACGAGGCCAACGCCATCGGTATTGTCACCGAGGATCGCGCCATCCTTGAACTGCAGCGTGTTGACCGCGCCGGCCGCCTGCGCGCGCAGCGTCAGCGTGTCGGCCAGCGCGTGCGCTTCCAGCTTGAACGGCACCGTGACGTTCAAGCCCTTGCCGCCAGCATGCACAAATGCATGCACCGCATCGGCAAAGCCGTCCAGCGGCGCCAGCAGCCGTTCATAGGTCAGGTCCTGCTGCGTCTGTGCGGCAAAGCGGGCATGGATGTCGGGCGACTTGCTGTGCGCGATCGGGTTGCCGATCACAGCGTAACGGTCAACGCGAGAATCGGACGCACTCATCAATTGCCTCGCGTTTCGGTTTGCAGCGCTTCATCGCGGGTGAACTTGAAGGTCGTGATGATGACCCACACGTCTTCCTTGCCCGGCGTACGCATGTTCTCGGGGAAGCGGCCGAACGGCGCGGTGCGTCGCACGATGTGCAAGGCGTCCTTGTCCAGAGCCGGCACACCGGAACTGCGTTCGATGCGCGGGCCGCCATCCTTCATGTACAGCGAACCGTCGGACGCGATCGGAATCGAGATCGTCAATTGTCCGTACAGCTTCTTGCCGTTCTCCTGCGGGAAATTCAGTGTGCCGAAGCGTTCGATCTTTTCCTGGAAATTCTTGTAATAGGCCGCATAGTCGACCTGGCGCGTGCTCGGCGTGATCTGCGTTTTCTTCGGACGCTTGTTGTAATCCTCGATGTCGCGCGAAATTTCCGCTTCGCGCCGCAGCAGCGCCTTGGCGCTGTCCAGCATGTCGGTCGCGCTGCGCTGCACCGGCGGCACTTCCTTCGGCTCGTCGGTCACTTGCGGCGCATGGAATGGCGTCTTGTTCAATTGCGATAGCAATTTCTTCTGACTGCGCTCCAGGTCTTCCACCTTGCGCTGCGCCGCCTTGACGCTGTCGCCGTCCTCGCTCCTGCGCAAATCGGGCAGCGGAGATTTTGCACGTCCTGCATCCGCATTGCCGCCGCCGTCCAGATTGGCCTGCGCCAGCGCATCCGCCTTCAGCGGCGCCCTGTCGTGCTTGGCATTGACCAGGATGACTTCCAGGCCAGGATCGGTCGGCTTGAACTTCATCGCCTCCGGTGCCGCGAAGCGAACGGCCAGCAAGCCCGCATGCACCAGCACGGAAAACGCGATGGCGATCGTCAGGATGCGATTCTGGGAAAGAGACTTCACGCTAGCTGTCGGCAATATCGAAGGAATGGATTTTACGGCAAAGGCCTGCCAATTTATGAATTTGCCGCCGCATCCGGCGCTACTTCGCCGGTGACATCGGCCGGCATCGCGTCCGCCGCCGCTTCGTCGCCGTCGGTTTCATCCTCCAGCTCTTCGGCGGCAGCCGCATCGGCCTGCTGCACGATATCGAGAATGCGTGCTTCCACTGTCAAGTCGACTTCATCCCAGCGCAACAGGTCCAGCCGCACCTGCGAACCGCGCGCAACCTGCGGCATGCCGGGCAGCTTGATGACCAGCGGAATATCGGTCAGACGCAAAATTTCTTCCTTCAGCACCACGGCGTCGACCTGTCTGGCGTTTTCCTGCGCAAGCCAGCGCAGGCACCAATAGCGCTCCATGTCCGACTGGAACGCGGCGTAGGCGCTGTACGCAGCGTCGAACGCCGAGACGATTGCAAACAGGTCGGCGTCACGCGGCTTGAACGGCGCCACCAGCGGCGCCGTCACGCCCTGTTCGATACAGGCCAGAATCTGCCATTGGTTGACCAGGTCGGTGTAGCGGCGCAGCGGCGAGGTGCTCCACACATACTGGTCAACGCCGAGACCTTGGTGCGGCGCCGCGTGCGTCAGCATGCGCACCTGCATCTTGGCCGCCCAGCCATGTCCCTGGCCACCGCCCTGCGCGCGGTAAATTCCCGGCACGCCATGATCGTTCAGCAGCTTGCCCCAGGTGCTGTTGGCGAAGATCATCAGCTCGGCGACGATCTTGTCCAGCGGCGCGCCGCGCTTGCGGCGCTGGATGCTGACGACATCATGTTCGTCGACATAGAAGTTGAAATCGACGCGATTGTTTTGTTCGGGGCGTAAGCCGAAGCTTTCGCGCTTGGCCATGCGGCCCTGCTCCAGCACCTGCACCCATTGCCACAGGATCGCGAAGTCTTCCTTGTGCGGATAATCGCCGGCGCCCGAAGCGAGGTTTTCTTCGGTGACCAGTTCATCCAGATCGTTATGGCGCAGATTGGCGACGATGGGCACGCCTTCCGCCTTCGATTCGGTCGACACCACGGTCCAGCTGGCCGGATCGATGGTGGCGTACAAGGATACCGCAGGGCATACCTTGCCTTCGCCGAGCGTGAAGACATCCACCAGTTCGTCCGGCAGCATCGTGATCTTGTCGCCCGGCATATAGACGGTCGACAGACGCTGACGCGCAATAGCGTCCAGCGCATCGTCGCGCTTGATGCCGAGTGCCGGTGCTGCAATATGAATGCCGATGCGTACCTTGCCATCCGCCAGCTTGGTCACGGACATCGCATCGTCGATTTCCGTGGTCGTCACATCGTCGATCGAAAAGGCGCGCACATCGGCAACCGGCAGTTCGGGCAGCGTTGGCAGCTCGATCGCAGGGAAACGGATGCCTTTCGGGAAAGATTCGAACAGGAATTTGGACAGATGCAAATCCTTCGCCGACGCGATGCCGCCGACCGCCAGCATCAGGCGTTGCGGCGCCATCTGCATCTCGCTGCAGGCCGCGTCCAGCGCCTTGTACTCGATCGAATTCTTGTCCGGCTTGAACAGCAATTGCATCACGATGGAACGCATCGCGTCAGGCAGGCGATGTGCCTTCAACTCCTCGACGTATTGCGCCTGCACCAGTGCCTGCTGCCGCTTTTTTTCCATGCCGGCCAGCGCGGCCTTCAGTGCCGCTTCCGGCGCTGCCTTGTAGCGGCCCTTGCCTTTCTTGTAGAAATACATCGGCGCCGCATGCAGCTTCATGATCAGGCCCGCTGCCTCATGCGGTTTGGGATCATGACCGAAATACTCCTTGCCCAGATCGGTGAAACCGAATTCTTCTTCGCCTGCGACTTCCCACAGGAAATCGAGATCGACCTCGTCCGCGATCACCTGCGCCTCGCGCATGAAATCGGCCGGTTCCGGCGAATTGAATTGCAGCAGCACATCCTTGGCCCGCACTTTGGTGCGTTTTCCCGTAGCGAGTTCGACCTGATAGGCCTCACCCTGCTGCGACATCGCCACGCCGGCCTTGAAGTCGCCGGATTCGTCAAAAAATAAATTCATGTTCACTGCTGTTCAATTATTCGGATATCCGGATGCACGCACGGCGCATTCGGATGCTGGCGCGTCTGCCTCACGTTCGATCGGCCTGCCCCGCGTTCATCTTCGTCCAACGGCATCGATGGCGGGCAAAAATACTTCTGTTACCAGCAGCAGTCCCGCATGTCGCCGGTACAGGCAGCGCCTCGCAAACAAGGGACCGCGCAATTCTTCACCCAGTGCTGCGGCCGCGCGCCGCACCAGCGGATGCCGCGTGCTCAGCCGCGCATATTCAAGACGACCGCGCCGCACCTGCGGATCGCCAAATAGCGTGGTGCCAAGCGAACGCTCGCCCAAGGTGCCGAAAAAAGGCCAATCGCTTGCCGTCGCCGACAAGGGAACGATGGTGTGCGCGTACACCATCGGTCTGTCATCACAGCGCAAAAACACTTCGCGTTGCTGCACCATCACGCGTCGAGACAATGCCACTTGCGCATATTCGTCATGCAAGGGCAACGCACGCTGCTGCACCAGACGCTGCACGCGGAAGTTGCGGCAACGGGAGGTCAACTTCAGCGTCAGCGACATCGAATCCGTCAGCCAATCCTGCATGCGCCGGGACGCGTGCACGCCGTTGACATGCGAAAACCAGTGCGCCTGCGATATCGCGCCGCTTTCCATCAGCAGTTTGCCGCGCCCACCTGTCACGAAACCGCCTTTGCATCGATGCCGCAGAAGGCCAACACCTCGTCGGCGTAGTCGGCGAAGTCGGACAAGCCATGATCGCTGCCCTGGATGACATGCTGCCGCGCATCAGCAAACTGGGCTGTCATTTCGCGCCAGTCCAGCAATTCGTCCCCGGTCGCCGCGATCAGGAAATAGCGCTCCGGGCGCGTAATGCGGTCAACCCGGATTTCTTCCAGTTCATCCAGATATTCCTTCCTGAACTCGAAGGCTTCGTTCGAATGGTATTGCGTCTTCACACCGACCTGGCTGGCAAGATCGCGCGCCGCGTGCACCGCCGGATTCAGCAACACCGCGCGGCAGCCCAATTGTTCCGCCAGCCAGGTCGCGTAGTAGCCGCCCAGCGAAGAACCAATGATGGACAAATCGGCCGGATCGACCTGTTGCGCAATGGCGCCTGCAAGCGCGATTGCCGCACGCGGCGAAGCCGGCAATTGCGGGCAGACATAGTCATCGCCGCGTCCCAGTTTCTGCATGCGCGCGGCAAGCAAACCCGTCTTGAACGAATGCGGCGAGGAACGAAAGCCGTGCAGATACAGAATCATTTATGCAGCGCATCCAGAATTTTTTGATGCACGCCGCCAAA
>DATMTZ010000442.1:0-5795 GCA_035563975.1 Oxalicibacterium sp.
GGCATACGCGGCACGCCGCTGCCGGCGGATGGTGTGATGCACGATCCGGCCTATCTGAAGCTGCACCACTATCGGCAGCCGGGCCTGGAACTGGAACTTGGCTTTGCATTTTCACGCGATTTCGCACCGCGCGAACAAGCCTACAGCGACGACGAAGTGCTGGATAGCCTGGCGGAGATGTGCGCGACGATCGAAGTCGTCGCCAGCCGCCTGGCCGGCTGGCCCAAACCCGACGTCAGCCCGCTGACGCAACTGGCCGATCTGCAGAACCACGGCGCGCTGGTCGTCGGCGAGATGGTGCGCTACGACGCCGGTTTTCCCTTCCTCGGCGCCGAGGTCGACTTGCGCATGGATCAGCACAGCATTTTCAGCGGGACCGGCCGCAATCCGGCCGGCGACCCGCGGCGGCTGCTGCCATGGATCGTCAACCATTGCCGCAAGCAGGGTTGGACCTTGCATGCGGGTGACGTGGTCACCACCGGTTCCTATACCGGCATGTATTTTCCCGATGCCGGCGGCACCTTCAGCGGCAGCATCGGCACGTTGCCGCCGATCCGCTTGATGCTGGTGTAAGGCAAACGCCGGCGCCGTGTTTGCTGCAAGCCGCGGCCGGCATAACAAAGGACCATTCGATGTTGCCCAAGCCTCTGCATTTCGTTCCCTCGACCAGCGCGCAAGGCGGCAGCCCGCTCGCGCGGCAATTGCGCAAGGAATTGCGAGGCGATGTGCTGTTCAGCGCCGCCGATCGCGGCCGCTATGCGACCGATGCGTCGATTTACCAGATCATGCCGATCGGCGTGGTGGTGCCGCGCGACCAGGCCGACCTGCTGCTGTGCCTCGACATCGCACGCGCGAACAAGACGCCACTCCTGGCGCGCGGCGGCGGCACCAGCCAGTGCGGGCAGACGGTGGCCGAAGCGCTGGTGATCGACAACAGCAAGTGGCTGAACCAGGTCATCGACTTCGATCTGCAGAACCGCACCATTACCGTCGAACCCGGCATGGTGCTCGATCACCTGAATGCCTGGCTGAAGCCGCACGGCCTGTGGTTTCCGGTCGATGTATCGACCGCCGCGCAATGCACGATCGGCGGCATGACCGGCAACAATTCCTGCGGCTCGCGCTCGATCGCCTACGGCAACATGGTGCACAACGTGCTCGCGGTCGACGCAGTATTGGCCGACGGCACGCAGGGACGCTTCGAAAACGTCAACATGATGGCGCGCACGCCGCGGCTGCAGGAAATCGTCGAGGGCCTGCGCCGCATTGCGATGCTGGAGCGCGATGAAATCCGCGAACGCGTGCCGAAGGTGCTGCGCCGCGTGGCCGGCTACAACATCGACCTGTTCGATTGCCAGAATCCGCTTCCCTATACCGATGACGGCAGCGCGAACCTCGCGCACATCCTGGTCGGCTCGGAAGGCACGCTCGCGTACAGCCGCCAGATCACGCTGAAACTCGCGCCGCTGCCGAAGCACAAGGTGCTGGGCGTCATCAGCTTCCCGACCTTCTACCAGGCGATGGACATGACGCAGCACATCGTCAGGCTGGGGCCGACCGCCGTCGAGCTGGTCGACCGCACGATGATCGAACTGTCGCTGAACAATCCGGCTTTCAAGCCGGTAATCGAGAAGGCGCTGGTCGGCAAGCCGGACGCGATCCTGCTGGTGGAATTCGCCGGCGAGGACAAGAACGTACTGGTCGAACGCCTTTCCGCACTGGCCGACCTGATGAGCGATCTCGGCCTGCCCGGCTCGGGCGTCGACATGGTCGATGCGAACGAACAGAAGGCCTTGTGGGACGTGCGCAAGGCCGGCCTGAACATCATGATGAGCATGAAAGGCGACGGCAAGCCGGTCTCCTTCATCGAGGATTGCGCGGTGCCGCTCGAGCATCTGGCCGAATACACCAGCAAGCTGACCGATGTTTTCCACAAATATCACACCGAAGGCACCTGGTACGCGCACGCCAGCGTCGGCACGCTGCACGTGCGGCCGATTCTCGACATGCGGCGCGAAGGCGCAGCCGACATGCGCGCCATCGCCGAAGAGGCATCGGCGCTGGTGCGCGAATACAAGGGCGCGTACTCCGGCGAACATGGCGACGGCTTGTGCCGCGGCGAATGGGTCGCATGGCAATACGGACCGCGCATCAACCAGGCATTCAGCGAGATCAAGCAGCTGTTCGATCCGGACAACCGCTACAACCCCGACAAGATCGTGCGGCCGCCGAAGATGGACGAGCGCAGCAACTTCCGCTTTGCGCCGGGCTACCGCGAACTGCCTGTCGACACCAGGCTCGACTGGTCGGCATGGGACGTCACGCGCGATCCGGCCACCGGCGTGGAAACCGCGCCCGGCACCGGCGGCGACCGTACCGGCGGCCTCGCGAAGGCCGTCGAGATGTGCAACAACAACGGTCATTGCCGCAAGTTCGATGCCGGCACCATGTGTCCCAGCTACCGCATCACGCGTGACGAGCAGCACCTGACGCGCGGCCGCGCCAACACCCTGCGCCTCGCGATTTCGGGACAGATCGGCAGCGACGGCCTGGCCAGCGCGGAAGTGAAGGAAGCGCTCGACCTGTGCGTGTCGTGCAAAGGCTGCAAGCGCGACTGCCCGACCGGCGTCGACATGGCAAAGATGAAGATCGAGGCGCGCGCCGCGTGGACCGGCAAGCATGGCAGCACGCTGCGCGACCGCATGGTGGCGCACTTGCCGCGCTATGCGCCGTACGCAAGCCGCGTCGGCGGCCTGCTTGCGTTCGTCAATCGCGTTCCTTTGCTGTCGACCTGGTTGAAGCGGGCCATCGGCCTCGCGCCGCAGCGCGCATTCCCGCGTTTCCGGCCATCCTTCCTGTCGCAACAGCGCGGGCGCAGCCGCGGAAGACTGGCAGGCAGCAAGGAAGTGCTGCTGTTCGTCGATACCTTCAACAACTACATGGAACCGGAGAACGCCGCCGCCGCGCGCGCGGTGCTGGAAGCAGCCGGCTATACGGTGCACTTCAATGTGCGCGACGGCGAGCGTCCGCTGTGCTGCGGCCGCACCTATTTGTCCGCCGGCATGGTCGACGAAGCGAAACAGGAAGCGCGCCGCACGCTCGATGCGCTGATGCCCTTCGTCGAACGCGGCGTCGCCATCGTCGGCCTGGAGCCGTCGTGCCTGCTGTCCTTGCGCGATGAATTCCTGAACTACGGTTATGGCAGTGAAGCGAAACAGCTGGCGGCCCAGGCTCTTCTGTTCGAGGAATTCCTGGTGCGCGAGCGCGCCGCCGGCCGGCTGCAGCTCGACCTGCAGCCGCTTGCCGCCGGCAAGGCATCGGTGCACGGGCACTGCCATCAGAAAGCCTTCGATGCGTTCCGCCCGGTGCAAACCGTGCTGGGATGGATACCGCAACTCGACGTATCCGTGATCGAATCCTCATGCTGCGGCATGGCGGGCAGCTTCGGCTACGAAGCGGAACACTACGCAGCGTCGCAGGCGATGGGCGAGCTGTCGCTGTTCCCCGCAATCCGCAAAGCCGATGGCAATGCCATCGTGGTGGCCGACGGCACCAGTTGCCGGCACCAGATCGCGGACGGCACGCAGAAGGATGCGCTGCATGTGGCGCGCGTGCTGGCGATGGCGTTGAAAAAGTCGGGATGACCGGCAAGCGGCACTGACTGCCCGCATGGTCGCTTCAAAATCCCATGAGTATGGGGAGCCGAATATCGGTTTTTGGCCGATAGTCGCTTCGGCGCCTAATTTTGCATGGGAATTATTTTGAGTTTGATTATTCTTTGTTTGGCAGCTTCGGTTTTCTTCGCATTTCTGTCTTACTTTGCTTTTTCCTTCACGAGAGACATGCCGAGGGCCCCGGAAAGCTACATGAGTATCGTCGAGCGTGAAGCGATGATGCGCTGGTACGCGCTGCGTATTCGTTTTTGTGCCGGATGTTTCATTTTTTTCTCGATTTGCTTTGCAGTAGCGGCGCTTCACTTTGCCATCCAGCTATTATTTTTCAATACTGCCAGCGTCATGCGAAATTAACTTACACGCGCTGCGCCAAGCCGCATCCCGCATCCGTATTGCAGCAGGAAGAGCTTGAAAAACACGTTGACCTTCCCATCATGTTAAGGTCAATACTGCAAGCTCTCCTTCCCTTCGGATCGCATCATGTCCACCCTGCCCTCTGCCTCGCCCGCTTCGCTGCACCGCCTCACGCTCGGCGTGGAAGGCATGACCTGTGCATCCTGCGCGGCGCGTGTCGAAAAAGCCATTCATAAAATTCCGGGCGTTGCCGCCGCCAGCGTGAATCTCGCCAACGATACGGTTGAGGTGGAAGCAGAGCCGGAAGTCGATGTAAAAGCGCTGCAGCAGGCGATCGAAAAAGCCGGTTATCAGCTGGCGCAGCAGGAACTCGCACTGTCGATCGAAGGCATGACTTGCGCGTCCTGCGCCGGCCGCGTAGAGCGTGCCTTGCGCAAGATCGACGGCGTGCTCGATGTCAGCGTCAATCTGGCGACCGAGCGCGCGCAAATCACGCTGAGCGGCGGCACGCCCGCTTCTGCCCTGATCGCGGCAGTGGAGAAAGCTGGCTACCACGCGGTGCTGCCCGCCGAACAATCGGCCGCACCGGCGCCTGGCTGGCGCCAACAGGACTGGCTGCCGTTTGCGCTGGCCACGCTGCTGTCCTTACCACTGATCGCGCCAATGCTGCTGCAACCGTTCGGTGTGGAACTGATGCTGCCCCCCTGGCTGCAATGGCTGCTGGCGACGCCGGTGCAGTTCTGGCTCGGCGCGCGCTTTTACCGCGCCGGCTGGAAAGCCTTGAAAGCGCGCACCGGCAATATGGATTTGTTGGTGGCGACGGGCACCAGCGCTGCCTACGGTCTCAGCGTCTATCTGATCCTGGCGCGCGGCACGGAGAACATGGCGCATCTGTATTTCGAAGCCTCGGCGGTTGTCATCACGCTCATCCTGCTTGGCAAGTTTCTCGAAGCGCGGGCCAAAAAGCAGACCGCATCCGCCATCCGCGCGCTGCAGGCCTTGCGGCCTAACACCGCGCGCGTACGGCGTGACGGGCACGACATCGATATCTCGATCGACGCGGTGCAGACCGGCGACATCGTCGTGGTGCGCCCCGGCGAACGCATCGCTGTGGATGGCACCGTGCTCGAGGGCAGCAGCCATGTCGACGAATCGTTGCTGACCGGCGAAAGCCTGCCGGTGGCAAAACGTCCCGACGACAAGGTGACCGGCGCTTCCATCAATGCCGATGGCCTGCTGCTGATACGTACCGATGCAATCGGCGCCGAAACCACGCTGTCGCGCATCATCCGCCTGGTCGAACATGCGCAGGCGGCAAAGGCGCCGATACAGAAACTGGTCGACAAGGTCAGCGCGGTGTTCGTCCCGGTCGTGCTGCTCATCGCTCTGGTCACGCTGATCGGTTGGTGGCTGGTCGGCGCCGATGCGGAAAGCGCGATCATCAACGCCGTCACCGTGCTCGTGATCGCCTGTCCATGCGCGCTCGGCCTCGCCACGCCGACCGCAATCATGGCCGGCACCGGCGTCGCCGCGCGCCATGGCATCCTGATCAAGGATGCGGAGGCGCTGGAGATCGCGCATCGCGTCGGCACCGTCGTGTTCGACAAGACCGGCACGCTGACCGAAGGCAGGCCGGCGCTGACGCAGTTGCTGCCGCATGCCATCGCGGAAGCCGAGCTGCTGCAGCTCGCCGCTTCCGTGCAGCAGGGCAGCGAACATCCGCTGGCGCGTGCGGTGCTCGAACGCGCACAGGCCGCAAACATTGCA
>DATMTZ010000443.1:0-2714 GCA_035563975.1 Oxalicibacterium sp.
CCGGCAGATGGCGGCCACGGTCGCTCGGACGGCGGCGCGGATGCGAGACGGCGCCGGGCCGCGGCAGCGATTGCACCACTTCCACCGGATAGACGCGTGCACCGGGCACGATGCCTTCGACATCGCTTTGCGGCATCAGGAAAAGCTTGTCATCGTCGAATCCGACCACTTCGGCTTCGATGCGCGTGCCGCTGGGCAGCGGAATCGTGACCGCGCTGCCGACCGCAAGACGCAGGCCGATTGCTTCCATTACCAGGCCGGCCACGCGCGTGACGCGTCCCGAGACCAGCATCGGCTCGGCGATGTCGAGCAGGGTGCCGCAATCGCGCAGATACGCCTGCCAGCGGCCGCTGTTGCTGCCGGGCTTGAGAGCGTCGAAGGTATCGGCCATTTAGGATGCCAGCCAGTCGACATCCTTGCCGAGTGCGGCAGCAAGGCGCTGCCAGCGCGTCGGCGTGCTGGCGTCGATCTGGTTGCTGGCGGTTTCGACACGGCAGCCGCCGCGATCCATGTGCGCATCCTCGACGATGCGCCAGCCGGCTGTGTTGATTTCATCGCCCATGATGCGCGACACGATGGCCGCGTCTTCCGGATGCAGATGGAGCAGGGCGGGTTGCTGCAGCGTGGGCAGATAGTGGATTGCTTCACGCACCAGCGGCACGATCAGTTCCGGGCGCACGTTCAGCGCGGTTTTCAGCATGGCTTTCGCCAGATCCAGCGACAGGTCCAGCATGTCGCTGGCGATCAATTCATTGGCTTGCGCGACTTCGGTGCCGAACATTTCGGCGATGCTCTGCAGTATTTGGCGCTCCTGTTCGGCGAGCGCGCGTCCTTCCTTCAAGCCGGCGATACGTCCTTCTTCCAGGCCGCTGGCATAGGCTTCCGCATAGGCCTGTTCGCGCGCCTGCCGCGTCTGTTCAGCCAGCGACGCGGCCAGCGTGGCGGCATGTGCAGCACTCGCCGCTTCATTGGCCGCGGCATGCGACGGCGTCAAGCGGGCGGACAGGCTGGGGCGGTCTTCGCCCAGCGACATCATTTCCCAACGCTGATATGCGGACTGCTGTTCCTTTGGAATCACACTAGACATAGGCGTCCTCCGCTTTGCCGCCCAGGCTGATCTGGCCTTCGTCGGCCAGGCGTCGGACGATCTGCAGGATTTCCTTCTGGTTCGCTTCTACTTCCGACAGCCGCACCGGACCCTTCGATTCCAGATCTTCGCGCATCATTTCGCCGGCGCGCTGGGACATGTTCTTGAAGAATTTTTCACGTAATTCCGGTGGCGCGCCCTTCAAGGCGATAATCAGCGACTCGGACTGCACTTCGCGCAGCAGCAGCTGGATGCCGCGGTCTTCGATGTCCATGATGTTTTCGAACACGAACATTTCGTCCATGATCTTCTGCGCCATCTCGGTGTCGTAGCTTTTCAGGTTCGCCATCACCGAGGCTTCGTTCTCGCCGCTGAAGTAGTTCATGATTTCCGCCGCGGCGCGGATGCCGCCCATCGGCTTTTTCTTCAGGTTTTCGTTGCCGGTAAGCAGCTTGGTCAACACCTCGTTCAGCTCGCGCAATGCCGCCGGCTGCACGCCATCCAGCGTGGCGATGCGCAGCACGCAATCGTTGCGCAGGCGCTCGGTAAAATGTTCCAGCACTTCGCAAGCCTGGTCGCGTTCGAGATGAACCAGAATCGTCGCGATGATCTGTGGATGTTCGTTGCGCACCAGATCGGCGACCGATTGCGCATCCATCCATTTCAGGCTTTCGATACCGCTGGCATCGCGCACGCCGAGAATGCGGTTGATCAGAGAGGAAGCCTTGTCGTCGCCAAGCGCCTTGGTCAGCACGTCGCGGATGTAGTCGTCAGAGTCGAGGCCGAGCGAAGTATTCTGTTCGGTCTCGCCGCGGAATTCTGCCAGCACCTGCACTAGCTCCTCGCTTTGCACGGCTTTCATGGTCGACATGGCGGCGCCGATTTTCTGCACTTCGCGCGGGCCAAGAAATTTCATGACCTCGGCCGCCTCGTCGGCGCCGAGCGCCAGCATCAGGACGGCGCTTTTATGAATGCCGTTATCAGTCATTTCCCACCCACGACTTTACGATGTTCGCGACAATTTTCGGGTCCTTGCGGGCCAGCTCCTTGGCAGCTTCGAGATTCTGCTTGTAGGTCGGCATCTGTGCGCCCATCGGCTCCACATCCTGTTCCTGCAGCGCGCGGCGTGCCGCTGTTTCATCCGTCAGCGCAGGCGTCGGGGGTGTCGCGATGCGCGTCAGCAGCGGCTTGAGCATCTTCTTGTACAGGATCAGCAATGCGATGCCAATGCCGAGATACTTGAGCGCCTGGATGCCAAGGTCGATCACTTCGGGCCGCTGCCACAGCGGCGGTTTGACCGGCGATTCCGCGTTGGCGTCGGCGAACGGGCTGTTGACCACGTTCAGCGTATCGCCGCGATCCTTGTTGTAGCCCATCGCTTCCTTGACGAGATCGCTGATCTGGTTTTTCTCGGCTTCTGTCAGGGCACGGAACGTGACCTTGCCGTCCTTGCCGACCACGCGTTTGTAGTTCACCACGACGGCCACCGACAGACGCTTCAGGCCGCCCATAGGTTGCTGCACGTAGCGCACGGTCTTGTCGACTTCATAATTGGTGGTGGCGTCGCGCTGCGTAACGGTAGGCTGCGCAGCGGTGCCGGTGGCGGCTTGGCCAGTCGTCGCCGGAT
>DATMTZ010000444.1:0-3022 GCA_035563975.1 Oxalicibacterium sp.
GCCGCTCGCGCGTGACGCCGGCTTCGGCTGCGGTGCGTGCCGGCGCATCGCTCACCAGCAAGGCATCGGAAAAGGCATCGAACAGCGGCGCCATCGCCTGCGGCACGCGCAGGTCGCCGCGCTGCCGCAGGCGTTGCATCAGGCGATGCAGCGTGTGGAAAGTCGTCAGGGCGACCATCGCCGCCGCATTGAATGCGTGCAGCTGCTGGCTGCGCGTACGCACGTCGCCGGCCTCGAACGACGCGGCGGCGCGATTGGCTTCCAGCGCGGCGACCTCGGTGGCAAAGCGCAGATGCAACCGTTCCATCTGTTCATCGCTGAGGCGCCCGTGCATCGCGTCATGGCACAGCTGCGCAAAATTCGTGTACAGCGTGCGCACCGTCTGCACCAGCTGCTCGCTCTGGCGTTTCGGAAACAGCGCATCGTTCAGCAGCGCCGAGCACAGGATGCCAAGCGAAATTTCAGTTACGCGCGCCACCGCCAGGTTGAAGACCTGCATCGGCATGTCGAGCGCCGGCAGCGCGATCATGCAGGCGGTATACCCGGCCAGCACGAAGCCGTAGGAACGCGCGTTGCGCATCAGCGCGGCGCCGCTGGTGCACAGGGCAATCCACAGCGCCAGCGCCAGGAACAGCAGCAAAGGCTGCTGCGGAAACAGGCCGACGATGGCAAGCGCCGCGCCGCATCCGGCCAACGTGCCCAACAACCGGTACACGCCTTTTTCCAGTGCCATGCCGCTGCTCGGCAGCGCGACGATGAACACCGTCATCATCGCGCTGCGCGGCGAATCGAATCCCATCAGGAAGGCGATCCACAACGCCAGGAAAGCGGCAACCAGCGTCTTGACGACGAAGATCCAGCGCTGGCCTTCGTTGAGAATCCAGTCCTGCGTGACGGCATGCAGACCGCCTGATGCGGTATCCGGCGCGGGAATCGATGCAGCGGGGGTGCTCATGCGCTTTGCTGTTCTTCCAGATTGGCGAGCTGGCGTTTCAGCAGCGCCTCGTGCGCGCGCAGGTCGCGCTCACTGATGCCGTCGTAGGTGCGCTGCAGGATCGCCCAGTATTCAGGAGCGATCTGCTCGACGCGCTTGCGGCCCGCCGCGGTCAGTGAAATTGCCACGCTGCGCCGGTCCTCGATGCCGAAGCGGCGCTTGATCAAGCCCTGCTCCTCCAGCTCGTTGCAGACCCTGGTCAGGTTCGCCGGTTTTTCCGCGCACGCTTCGCTCAGGTCCGAAGCGCGCTGCGTCTCTTCCTCCGAACCATAGAGCACCATCAGCACCGTATAGCTGACGGTGGTCATGCCGTATTTCTTCATCGCCGCGCCGAGCTGGTCCTGCTTGCGCTTCTGGATGTGATAGGCCAGCCGGCTGATCGTCACGAGCTGCTCGGGATGGTCCGGCATGCGCTCGGTGCAGCGCGCGATGCGCTTGGCGGTATTGTCGAATGCGCTCATGGTTTGCCTGCTTGCTCGGTTAGTGAAGGAGGTGTTTGACCGGATGAAGTATCCGTTTCCGGCAGATAGCCGCCGCCGAGCGCGACCATCAGGCCGGCATGGCTTTCCAGCATGCGCGCCGCAATCTGCGCGCGCTCCTGCTGCTGCACCAGCAAGGCGATCTCGCTGTTGAGCAGCACCAGGAAATCGGTCATGCCGGCGGCGAAACTGCGGCTGGCCAGTTCGCGTGCGCGGCTGGCCGTGGCCAGCGCGACGTCGTTCAACTTCTTCTGATGTTGTTGCGACTGCGCCACCACCAGCGCGTTCGACACGCTTTGCAGCGCGTGGATCACGGTGGCGTTGTACTGCTCGACCGCGACATCGTAGGCCGCGGTGCGCACGCCGAGATTGCTGCGCAGCCGGCCCCCCTCGAAGATCGGCAGCGAAATTGCCGGTCCGACGCCCTGCACCGCCGACGAATTGCTGAACAGCTTGTCGAAACCGATCGCCTGGAACCCGATAAAGGCCATCAGGTTGATATCGGGATAAAAGGCCGCCTTGGCCGCCTCGATATTTTTCGACGAGGCCTCGACTTCCCAACGGCGCGCCGCGACGTCGGGGCGATGGCCGACCAGGTCGGCCGGCACATTGCTCGGCAGGCGCAGCCACGCGTTATTTGCCAGCGACAGGGTCGGTCGGGTCAGCCCTTCGCCATCGGCCGGCCCCTTGCCGCACAGCGCGGCAAGCTGGTTGCGCAGCAAGGCGATGGCTTCGTCGTAGCGGTCGATCTGCATGTGCAGCGGCGGCACCGCCGCCTCCAGCTGCGTCACATCGGCCTCCGTCGCCAGGCCGGCCGCCACGCGCTTGCGCATCACCTGCAAGGCCCTTTCGCGGTGGGACAACGTATTCTCCGCAATGTCGCGCAGGGCAAACTGCAGTGACAGCTGTACGTAGGTGCGCACGACATTGTTTTCCAGCGCAAGGCGCGCCATCTGCGATTCGGCCGCGGCGACCTTCACCTCGTCCACCGCTGCCGCAAGCGCATCGCGCCGCCTGCCCCACAGATCGAGGTCATAGCTTCCTTCCAGCGCCACGCGGTTGTACCACGCGTAGTTGCCGGCTTCCGGCGGCGGAATGAAATCGTGTTCGGAAAACAGCTGGCGCGATAACGAGCTCTTCGCTTCCAGGCTGGGCGAGGTGGCCGCTTCCGCCATGCCGGCGTAGGAGCG
The DNA here is from genome assembly GCA_035563975.1 of Oxalicibacterium sp. GTDB lineage: Bacteria > Pseudomonadota > Gammaproteobacteria > Burkholderiales > Burkholderiaceae_D > Oxalicibacterium. The sequence goes on from DATMTZ010000444.1 coordinate 2,664, forward strand.
GGCCTGCCGCACGCGCGCTTCTGCGACGCGCAGATCGGGATTGCCTGCGATCGCGCTGTCGACCAGCGCGTCGAGTTGCGGGTCGCCGTAAGCACGCCACCACTGACCTTGCGGCCAGTCGCGTTCGACTGCGGCGCGTGAAATTGCGGAGCCGCCGTTCAAGGAAGCGGTATCGATTTTTCCGGCTTGTGGATGGATATCGCCCATGTCGGCGCAAGCGCCGAGCAGCGCAGTCAGGCAGGCCAGGATCAGGCAGGCAAAGGTTCTCATTGCATCCTTGCTGGGATTCGAGCTGCCAATTCTACCCAATTTAATTCATAAATGAAATATAAATTTATGAAATTACCGCATCACGATCT
>DATMTZ010000445.1:0-5516 GCA_035563975.1 Oxalicibacterium sp.
GACGTTTTCGCAGACGGCCACGCAAGCCGATGTCGCGCAGGCGCGCGCCAGCGTGATGGAAGCGGAAGCGAACGCAGCCGATGCGCGCAACAATGCCGAACGCGCGCGCACCCTGCAGAACACCGGCGCCCTGAGCACGCAACAGATCAATCAATATCTGACCGCCGAACAGACTGCGAAGGCGAAGGCGGAAGCCGCCAGGGCCGCGCTGGCGGTACAGGATGTGCGGCTGGCGCAAACCAAAGTGTTGGCGTCCGACGACGGCGTGATTTCCTCGCGCAGCGCAACGGTCGGCGCGGTGGTCGGCGCCGGCACCGAACTGTTCAGCCTGATCCGGCAGGGGCGGCTCGAATGGCGCGCCGAAGTCACGGCGGAAGAGCTGGGCAAAATCGCGATCGGTACCACCGCGCTGGTCACCGGCGCCAACGGTACGCAAGTCAAAGGAAAAGTGCGCATGATCGCGCCGACCGTCGATCCGCAGAGCCGCTATGCGCTGGTGTACGTCGACCTGCAAGCGGCGCAAAAGAACATGTCGCCAATACGCGCCGGCATGTTCGCCCGCGGCGAATTTGAACTAGGCACTTCCGACGCCATTACCGTGCCGCAGCAAGCGGTCGTGATTCGCGACGGCTTCAGCTACGTGTTCGCGCTGAACCGCGACGGCCGCGTGGTGCAGACGCGCATCAAGCCCGGCCGCCGCATCGGCGAGCGCATCGAAGTAACGGAAGGCCTGGCGCCGCACGCCGTGCTGGTCGCGAGCGGCGCTGGCTTCCTGAATGACGGCGATCTGGTGAAGGTCACTGCGGCGGTGCCGGCTTCCGCCGCACACGGAGAACGCCCGTGAACTTTTCCGCGCTGTCGATCCGGAACCCGATTCCGGCCATCATGCTGTTCGTGCTGCTCGGCCTGGCCGGGCTGCTCGCCTTCAAGTTCAATGCGGTGCAGGATTTCCCGGACATCGAATTGCCGGTTGTGACGGTCACCGCCACGCTGCCCGGCGCCGCTCCCGCGCAGCTGGAAACCGAAGTGGCGCGCAAGATCGAAGACTCCGTCGCCACGCTGCAGGGCATCAAGAACATCTACACCAAGGTGCTGGACGGCGTGGTCACGGTCACGATCGAATTCGTGCTGGAGAAAAATATTTCGGATGCGGTCAACGACGTGCGCGATGCCGTCGCCCTGATCCGCTCCGACCTGCCGACCGATCTGCGCGAACCGTCGGTGACGAAAGTGTCGACCGCTGGCCGCGTCGTGCTGACCTTCACCGCAGCGGCTGCGCCAGGCAGCAATCTGGATGAGCAGGAATTGAGCTGGTTCGTCGACAACACGGTTGCCAAGCGTCTGCTGAGCGTGCCGGGCGTCGGCGCGGTCAAGCGCGTCGGCGGCGTTGACCGCCAGGTGAATGTCGAGCTCGATGCGTTGAAGATGGCCGCGCTCGGCGTATCCGCCGCGGACGTATCGCATCAGTTGCGGCTGGTACAGCAGGAAGCGCCGGGCGGCCGCGGCGACGTCAGCGGCGCCGAGCAATCGGTGCGCACGATTGCCACCGTCCAGACCGCCGCCGAACTCGGCGCGATGCAGGTGCCGATCGCCAACGGCCGTCGTGTGCGACTCGATGAAATCGCCAGCATCACCGACGGCATCGCGGAACGGCGCTCGACCGCAACGCAGGATGGCAAGACCGTGGTCGGCTTTGAAATCTTCCGCACCAAGGGCGCCAGCGAAATCGCGGTGGCAAACGGCGCCCGCGATGCGGTGAATGAATTACAGGCGGCGCATCGCAATGTCGTGTTCAAGCAGGCGATCGACAATGCGCAGCCGGTGCAAGAAAACTTCGAAGGCTCGATGGAACTGCTGTACGAAGGCGCAGTGCTGGCCGTGCTGGTGGTGTGGTGGTTTCTGCGCGACTGGCGCGCAACGCTGGTCGCCGCCGCCGCGCTGCCGTTGTCGGTCATCCCGACCTTTCTCGGCCTCAGCTGGTTCGGCTACACGCTGAACACGGTGACGCTGCTGTCGCTCGCACTGGTGGTCGGCGTACTGGTCGACGACGCGATCGTCGAGATCGAAAACATTTCACGCCATCTCAACATGGGCAAGACGCCGATGCAGGCAGCGCTGGAAGCGGCAGACGAGATCGGCATGGCGGTTATCGCGACCACCTTTGCGCTGGTCGCGGTGTTTTTGCCGACTGCCTTCATGTCCGGCGTGCCAGGGCTGTTCTTCAAGCAGTTCGGCTGGACCGCGGTGCTGGCGGTGCTGGCTTCGCTGGTCGTCGCGCGGCTGCTGACACCGATGATGGCAGCCTACCTGTTGAAGCCGAAGAGGGAACACGTCGAAAAAGATGGCTGGCTGATGACCCGCTACATCGCGACGATGCGCTGGTGTCTGACGCATCGCCTGACGACGATGATTGCATCCAGCGTGTTCTTCGTCGTCTCGATCTCGCTCGTCACGCTGCTGCCGACCGGCTTCGTGCCGCCGACCGACCGCGCGCAGACGCAGGTCAACATCGAACTGCCGCCCGGCAGCACGCTGAACGAAACGATCGCTGTAGCGGAACGCGTGCGCGTGGCCGTGACGAAGGATGCCAATATCAAGAGCGTGTTCAGCTCAATCGGCGGCGGCTCCAGCGGCGACGCCTTCGCGCCGGGTGCAGCGGCCGAAGCGCGGCGTGCGGTATTGACGCTGACGACCACACACCGCAACGACCGGCACCAGTCGATGGCGGAGATCGAGTCCGGCATACGCGCCGCGATTGCCGACATTCCCGGCGCCCGCTTCACTGTCGGCCCGCCCGATACCGGCGTCAAGATGCAGCTGGTGCTGCGCAGCGAGGATCCGGCCGCGCTGTCGGCAGCTGCGCAGAACGTCGTACGCGAGCTGCGCACCTTGCGAGGCATCGGCAACGTGACATCGAGCGCATCGCTGGTGCGGCCGGAAATCATCGTGCAGCCCGACACGGCGCGCGCCGCCGATCTTGGCGTGACTACCGCCGCCATCGGCGAAACGGTGCGCATCGCGACCCTGGGCGACTACGACCAGAACCTGCCGAAGATGAACCTGTCCGATCGCCAGGTGCCGATCCTCGTCAAGCTGCCCGATGGCGTGCGCGCCGATCTGGCCGCGATTGCGCGCCTCACGGTGCCGGGCAGCAAGGGGCCGGTCATGCTCGGCAACGTGGCGAGCCTCACGATGTCCAGCGGGCCGGCGCAGATCGACCGCCTGAACCGCAGCCGCAACGTGACCTTCGACGTCGAGCTCGGCTCGCGTGCGCTCGGCGAACTCAACGCGGAAGCCCGCGCGCTGCCGTCCATGCGCAATCTGCCACCGTCGGTGAAGATTGCCGAACTCGGCGATGCACAGGAAATGCAGGCATTGTTCGCCAGCTTCGGCATCGCGATGCTGATCGGTGTACTGTGCATCTACGGCGTGCTGGTGCTGCTGTTCAAGGATTTCATGCAGCCGGTGACGATCCTGGCCGCGCTGCCACTGTCGATCGGCGGCGCCTTCGTCGCGCTGCTGCTGACGCGCAGCGCCTTGTCGATGCCGTCGATGATCGGGCTCATCATGCTGATGGGCATCGTGACCAAGAACTCGATCCTGCTGGTGGATTACGCGATCCTGGCGCGCGAGAAAGGCATGAGCCGCTTCGACGCGCTGGTCGATTCCTGCCACAAGCGCAGCCGGCCGATCATCATGACCACCATCGCGATGGGCGCCGGCATGCTGCCGCTGGCGCTCGGCTTGGGCGCCGATCCGAGCTTCCGCTCGCCGATGGCGATCACCGTGATCGGCGGCCTGATTACATCGACGCTGCTGAGCCTGCTGGTGGTGCCGGCAGTGTTCACCTATATCGACGACCTGGAACACTGGATCGGCCGCAACGTGCGCAAGCTGCGCGGCCATCACCATCCGCATGCTGAACCGCATACGCCGGGCGCGATCGAATGAAGCAAATCATGCACAAGGATTAAACCCATGCCGCAGGTACCGACCGATCCGACCGGCACGCCGTTCAACCTCGCAACAGCCGCATGGCCATCGCCGCTGACGCTGGCGGTATTGGCGCCGCACCCAGACGATTTCGACGCGATCGGCGCCACGCTGCGCTTTTTCCACCAGCGCGGCGACACGATTCATCTTGCAGTGCTGACGACCGGTGCCAGCGGCGTCGAAGACGGCTTCGAGGGCGCGAGCAACGAAGACGCAAAGGCGGCATTGCGCGAAGACGAACAGCGCGCCAGCTGTCGCTTCTTCGGCTTGCCGCCGGAACAGCTGCATTTCCTGCGGCTCGCGCCGGACGAAGGCGGGAATCCGCGCCTCGACGATGTGAACCACGCGCGCATACGCGACTTTCTTCTGCCGCGGCAACCCGACCTGGTGTTCATGCCGCACGGGAACGACAGCAACGTCACGCATCAGCGTACCTATGCGCTGTTCCGCGCTGTCGCACTGGCGGAAAGCCTGCAGACTTGCGCGGTGCTGAACCAGGATGCAAAGACCATCGCGATGCGCGTCGATGCCTGGCTGCCCTTCGACGAAGAGACGGCGGCATGGAAGGCGGAGCTGCTGCGCTTCCACCGCTCGCAGCAGCAGCGCAATCTGAATACGCGCGGTCACGGCTTCGACGAGCGCGTGCTGGCGATCTGCCGCGAATCCGCACGCGAACTGAAACTCGAGGACAATTACGCGGAAGTATTTGAACTGGAGCGCTTCAATCCTCTGGCGGCTCCTTCATCGGACGGAAATGAACATGGCTTGTGATCACAAGAAAGTGCTGGAACTGGCACACGCGGGAAAATGGGAAGAATCGCACGCGATGGTGCAGGTGCATGGCGATGAACTGTCGTGCCAGATTCACGGCTACCTGCATCGCGTCGAAGGCGATCTCGATAACGCGCGCTACTGGTACAGCCGCGCCAACATGCGGCTGCCGGCCAATACGCTGGAAGAAGAATACGCGCGTCTGGCCGAGCGAACCGGACACAGCAACTGATTGCGCAATTGCAGTAATATCTGCACTCGCGAGCGAATGGCAAGCTCGCACCATCGCGAACCAAAACGATATGTCAGACATGCAAATTCTCACCGTCGATGCGGACGACTGGAAACTTGGCGGGACCGATCCTTCCTGGATCGCAGCGCTGGAGGCCGGCAAGGTACTATATTTCCCGCGGCTGGCGTTCAGGTTGACGGAAGACGAACGCCGCTTCCTGCATCCGGACATCAATGCCGAAGGCTCGCGCAGCATCACGCTGGAAGCAGGCGGCCGTTTCAAGGGCACGGCCGGCGATGCCGCCACGCAGGCCGCAGTCGCGGCGATGGTGGGACGCTTCCGTGCCAATGCGGAGCAGTTGGTGGAGTCATTGCTGCCGCACTACCGCCACGCGATGCGCATGGCGACAACCAGCTATCGTCCGAAGCAGGTGGAAACCCGCACGCAAACCTGGCGCGCCGACGACAAGCGCCTGCACGTCGATGCATTTGCCGGTCGGCCGAATCACGGCGAACGCATC
>DATMTZ010000446.1:0-5951 GCA_035563975.1 Oxalicibacterium sp.
TTTCGGGGCCGCCATCAGTCCGGAAGCCGATGAAGATCGCTTCCATCGGATCGTCCAGCACGCTATGCGCGTAGGTATCCCAGGTATCGACGTGGAAGCGTTTTATCTGGCTATAGTTCACGGCCGTCATGAAAAGATAAAAGTAGTCGCCGAAATCCGCCGGCTTCACGCCCGGGTCTCCGGTCCACTGCATTGCAACGTCGAAGGAACGCAGGTTGAAACGGTCGAGGTGATTGCCGCCTCTCGACAAGGTAATCGTTTCCGTTCCGGGGCTGGTCTTGCTGCCTGGCATCAGAGTCACGGCGTCGCCCACCAGAAAGGTCGAGTCGCCGTGGCTCATTTCGATACCGGCATTCAACGAATATTCGCCGGACCAGATGCGCTTCCACGATTCGCCTGACGGATTGTCCGAAAAGTCGAGCACCAGGGCGAAGGTAGACTTGACGGTGAAACGAGGCATAGCAGAACTGCCGATACGCCTTTTGCGGCGAGACGGAAGCGCTTCATGAAGGCCTCCTGAGTAGATGTGTCTCCCCTGCCCTCGTCACGGCTTCAATGGGCAAATTGACTTGCCCCAGCAAAAGAAAATTCCCCGCCGCGCCAGGCGGCGAGGCGATGCGGATCGCTTCAGGCGCCGATCAGTTTTTTAAACGTCGGCAATACCGCTTCACCTTTGAACGGCTTGACGATCCAGCCCTTGATGCCAGCCGCCTTGCCGCGCTCCTTCATGATCGGCGAGTTCTCGGTGGTCAGCATGATGATGTTGACGCCGGCATTGCCCAATTCGCTGCGGATGCGCTCGGCCATCGTCAAGCCGTCCATGTTCGGCATGTTGACGTCCGAGACCACCAGCTTGATGCCGGGATCGCCTTTCAGCTTGGCCAGGCCATCGCGGCCGTCGACTGCCAATGCGACGTCCAGCCCGTTCTTTCTCAGAAAATCGCCGACTTCGGTACGCACCGTGCTCGAATCGTCGACTACCAGGATTTGCGCCATGATGATTCCTTCAAATGATTAAAACAGTTCCAGTTCGCCCGTACAGCTGCCGCCCGCTTCCGTATCGACCGTCAAATCGATGTCGGCGTACTCGGATATGCACAGGCTCACGTGCAGGCGCGGCGCCTGATCGATGTCGACGGCGAAATGCTGGATGTGCCCGCAATTCAGCATCCTCAGATACGCCGCGCAGTGGCGGTCGATCACGTTTGGCGTCGACATGCCGATGTGCGGGAAATAGGCGGATAGCTCGCGGTTCAGGATGCCGCAGCACAGGTTGCCGCGCTCCGCAATCGCGTCCAGGCACGCCTGTTCGCCGATGTCGGCGGCGACATTGTTCAGGCGCGCAAAGTAGGCAAGCGTCGCCGCGTCCGGCGTGAAGTGGAACATCACCATCAGCCGGAACAGGTAGGACGACACGGTCAGCACCGCCATCTTGCTTTCCCTCATGCTGCTGTCGTCGGCAAGCATCGAGACGTCGCAGCACGCGCCGGATGGCGCAAGACTGTCTTTCAGCGCCTGCGTCAGCAGCAGGTTGAAGCCTTCCTTTGCGGATGAACTGATCATGATGAATGCGTTGCTCAGGCAGCCAGGGCTTCCCGGGTTTTCTTGTTGATGAGGTCCAGGCCGATCACTGCGCCGACGATCATCTTGCCGCCGGCCTGCAGGTCCTGAAAGGTAGTGGTCGTGATCAAGTCGTTCTGGTACAGGCTGCTGCGGTAGCTCTTGGACAGTTTCTCGGCGCGCTGTGCCAGGTCGCGTATCTCGGCGGCGACCACCGCAAAGCCGCGGCCATGGTTGCCGGCACGCGCCGCTTCGATCGACGCATTCAGCGCAACGATGATGACCTGGTTGACGATCAGCGCGAATTCGTCGTTCTTGCGATGCATGTCGCGGTTGTGCGCGATCAGCGCATTCAGGTCGTCATGCCAGCGTTCGAAGGTGCGCATCAGGCCCAGCAGATGATCGATGGTTTCCTGCGAACTCGCGCAATTTTGCAGCACCTGCGTCATGCTGCTCGAGAACTCGGTCTTTCTCGCGTCGAATTGTTCGGCCAGCTGCGCGTGCTCGTCGCGCATCTGCTGCAGTTCGCTATCGGCCTGCTGGCGCGCTTCTTCCAGCGCCTGCTGCCGCATGCCGATATCGAGCTGCTGTTCTTCCAGCGTCAGATGCAGGCTGTGTTTCAGCGTCTCAACCTGCTCAAGGTCGATCATGCGCGCAATACGTAACCGCAATTGCCTGATCTGCCATAGCAGCGGCGCGCCGCCAAGCAGCATGCCGAGCGCCAGATAAACGAGTGAATCCTGAGTCATCAAAATTTCCTGGTGTGTGCGCCGGTGTCAGGCGACGCGCGGGTCGTTCTGGACGGGCAGCGTCACGGTCGTGTGGTCCGCGCCCTGCTCTTCCGCTGCTGTCGGATAAGGAACGTCGATGCCGTCTACCTCGACCACGATCTGTTCCGGCAGCATCAGGATGGTCTGGAACGGGCGAAAGTCGTCGCCTTCGCTGCCGCCGGTGAAGCGCAGCGCGATGCGGCCCTGTTCGCGTGTCACGAAATCCAGCACCGCGTCCATGCCGACGCCGCGCCCCGACACATTGCTGACTTCGCTACGTGTGGAAAAGCCGGCCTGCATGATCAGACGCGCTAATTCGGCATCGCACAATGGCGCATTCGCGTCGATCAGCTTGCGCTCGACCGCAGCCTGGCGGATGTGCGCCAGGCCCAGGCCGCGGCCGTCGTCGGACAGCGCCATGTGCGCCATGCCGTCCATCACGCCGAGCTCCAGTTTGATGGTGCCGGCTGCCGGCTTGTCGGTGGCCAGTCGTTCCTCTGCCGGTTCCAGACCGTGATCCATCGCATTGCGGATCAGGTGCATGAACACGTTCTTCAGCATGGCCGATGCGTGCGCATGCACGACATAGCCGTTGTCTTCGATCACGACCGCCGGCGCCTCCTTGCCGAGCTCGGCGGCCAGTGCCGGCAGCGAACCGATAATGCCGGCCAGCGTGTCGGTTATCGGCTCCGTGCCCAGCAGGCGCAGCGTGCGGCGGACCGCGTTGCGTGCAGCGACCATCTCGTGCAGGTTCGCCGTGTTCACGGTTTCCAGCCGGTGCAGGCTCTCCTGGATGTGCTTGCGCTCGATGGTCAGCGTATGGTGATCGCGTTCGCCGGCCGCCGCGGCGTCGCGGCGGCCGAGCGTCACTTCGTTGATGCGTGCATAGCGGTCGATGACGGCTCGCACGGTGGCCAGTTCCGCCAGCAGACGTTCCTGATTCCACACGGCGCCGCTGTCTGCATGGCGCAGGTCGTCGTAGTGCTGTTCGGCGGCATGCACGATATTGGCAAGATGCAGCATGCCGTACGTACGGCCGTTGCCCTTGATCGTGTGCATGTTGCGGAACAGCTTGGCAATCGCGAAGGCAGTCGCCTCCGGGTTCTGGCGCACGATCTGCTCGTTGTCGTCCAGGAAGCGGCGCGCGCTGGCGATGAAATCGTGGAACTTGGCGGCATCGATCGCGAGGATTTCGCCGATCATTTCCAGTTCGCGCTTCTGTTCGTTCGCTTCAGCTGTCAGCTTGCGCAGCTCGGTCACGTCGCGCACGCAGAGCATCAGGCGGATGACGGTATCCGTATCGTCGGTGATCGGCGACCAGCCGAGGTCGAGAATCTTGATGCGGCCGTCCGGCATTTTCCTTTCCACTTCGCCGACCATCAAGTGTTCGTTGAAGGTGAAGTTCATCACGTCCTCGCCGATGCAGGCGCCGCCGATCGCCTCGATCTGCGCCAGCGTGTCAACCCCCAGATTGGTATCGGCAAACACCAGTTCCATCAGGTCGCGGCCGGCGATGTCCTGTGTTTCGAACACGGTCTCGAGGAAGGCTGAATATTCCGGATGCACGCGATTGCCAGCCACCACGGTCAGGATGCCTTGGGGAATATGCTGCAGCATGGCCTGCATGTCGGCCGTCTTCTGCTTCAATTGCGCCGATGCGAGCTGGATCTTCTCGATCATTCCGTTGAAGGCGACGATCGAATGGCCGACTTCATCCATGCGCTGCACCGGCAGGCGGCGCGTGAAGTCCTGGCTGGACGCGATCTCGCTCATCATCGTTTGCATGCGGCTGATCGGCCCGGTGATCTGGCGATACAGCAGAAAGCCGATCGCTGTCAGCAACACCGCCGCCGCAGCTGCCGCCGCGGTAATCGCCGTGCTTGTCGTGGCGAGATTCCTGTTCAGCACGCCGATCGCGACATCCTTGCTGCGATTCTTTTCGATGCGCATCGTGTTGACGATGCCTTCCAGTTCGCCTTGGTATTGCACCACGCCGCCGAAGAAACTGGCTTGGGCGATGTCGTTCTTGCCGGCCAGCTTGAAGCGGGCGACGTCATCGATCGCCTGGAAATAGTTGTCCAGGCTTTCCTTCGCCTGCTCCACCAGGCCGCGTTGCGCATCGGTGCCCGCATGTTCGCGCTGGAACAGCAACGCCTGTTCCAGCGCCGCCTTGCGGGCATTCAGTCTTTCGTTTTCCTGCGAAATCAGGCCGCGGTCGGCCTCGCTGACCATCACCATCGCCGCCAGCTGCACATCCTTCAGGATGCCGACCAGGTCGGAAGACGCGACCACGCTCGGCATCACGCCTTCGGTCACCGATTTCACTTCGACCGCGCTATTGCGCGACTGAAGAACGGCATAGCCGCCGATGGCGGAAATGGCGGCGAACGTCAGGATGACGAGCAGGCTGATGCGCAGGCGGATGGTCATGCGATTCCCTTCTGTGACGATTCCGCGCTTCGGCGAAGCGACGCGAATCGTTTATTCAGGGAAATTATTGCAGCGCCTTGTGACGGCGCGATGACAGCGCGGGCCGACAGCCCGGCAACCGGCTCCGAGCGCTCAGGCGTGGCCAGCGATGCAGTTTCTACCTCGCTGCTTGGCCTGGTACAGCCGCTTGTCGACGCTGTCGAGGAAGTCGCGCGGCGTGTCGGCCGCGCCGGGAATGATGGTGCCGACACCCAGGCTGATCGTGACGATCTGACTGACGGCCGAATGTGCGTGCGGAATCTGCTCCTTGAAAATCAGGCTGCGGCAACGTTCGGCGACTTTCACGGCAGACGCTTCGTCCGTTTCCGGCAGCACCAGGATGAACTCCTCGCCGCCGAAGCGCGCGAAAAGGTCGCGTGCGCGCTTGCCTGCTGCGCCGAGTGTCTGCGCAATGCGCTTCAGGCATTCGTCGCCCTGCACATGGCCGTAATGATCGTTGTACTGCTTGAAGTAATCGATATCCAGAAGGATCAGCGACAGTGGCTGGCTGTTGCGCCGTGCATTTGCCCATTCCAGTTCCAGCGCGGAATCGAACATGCGGCGGTTGGCGACGCCGGTCAGGCCGTCCTTGAATGACAGCGCTTCCAATTCCTTCTGCATGTCGGCCAGCCTGGCCTCGGTGCGCTTGCGTTCGCTGATATCGAACATGAAGCCGATCAGCGCCTCGACCTCGCCCTCCGCATTGCGCATCACGTGCACGACGTCGCGTATCCAGACGTGCGAACCGTCCTTTGCCAACGCGCGATAGTCCGCCTCATGGTCAACACCAGCCTTTGACTGGGCGACACAAAAATTGACCACATATTCGCGGTCTTCCGGATGGATGCGCGACGCCCAGTCTTCGACGTTGATCCAACTCGACGGTGTCCAGCCCAGTACCGATTCGATCTGCGGCCCGATATAGGCAAAACACATTGTCTTCCAGTCGATTTTCCAGGGGATGGCTTTGGTCGATTCCAGCAGCGTTTTATAAACGGCGCTGTCTTCGTCGGGTTGTTGCGTGATCGTTTGCATGTCGGCGTTCCGGATTGAATATCCGACATAGTGCCGGATTTCACTGCGGGAAGGATGGACTTGCGCCAATCCTTGTAAAGAATTGCGGCACCGAAACGCTGTATGAATGTTTTCAAT
>DATMTZ010000447.1:0-5906 GCA_035563975.1 Oxalicibacterium sp.
AGAAAAATTGCCGCGACGGCGACAGTGCTGACTACGCCGCCTTGCAGCATCGACAGGCCGATGACGATCGATTCAGGGATGCCGTCCAGTAAGGCCCCGATGGCAATCGCGGCGCCGCTGCCGCTGTTCTCGCTTTCGGAAGCTTGTTGCCCGCCCGAACGCTTGCGATGCTTGGCCCCGTGGCGTGACAGAATCAAATTTGCCAGTGTGTAGATGGCTGCACCGGCGAGGAAGCCGATCGCGGTGGAATCGAAGCCGCCTTTCTCGTACGCTTCATCCATCAGTTCAAAAGACAATGCGGAAATCAGCACGCCGCTGCCGAAGGCCATCACTGCGGCAATAATGCGTTGCGGCACTTTGATGAAATAAGCGATACCCGCGCCGATCAGCAGTGCCGCGCCGGCGACAAAACCCCAGAAGCCGGCTTGCGCCCATAGTGGAATGCCGCTCATGCTTGTCTCCTTATTTTTGTTCGTGTCAGCTTAAGGAGTGTGTGCGGAAAAGGAAGTTCGTTGGGTATATCTGGAAACAAATACTTAATGGAAATCCCGACTCGATATCGATAGTTCGCCCAGCAGATGAGAATGATCGACCAGTCGTCCGGCCAGCAGATGGCACACGCCGTCTTTGCGCTGCCATGTGCCATACACGGCCAGCAATTGTGCGCTCAACACTTCCTTACGCTGTCGTTCGATCAATCCCGCCTGTACGACGACATTGGTAATGCCTGTTTCATCTTCCAGCGTGACGAACATGATGCCTTTTGCCGTCGGCGGCCGCTGGCGCATGGTGACGATGCCGATGGTGCAGGCGAACTGGTTATCGGAAAACCCGCGCATTTCCAACGACGTCGACATGCGCATTTTTTTCAGGCGCGGACGCAGCAAGGAAAGCGGGTGGCGATTTAGCGTCAGGCCGATGCTGTGATAGTCGGCGACGATTTCCTGGCCTTCGCTGGCTGGCGACAGACTGAGTGGCGCTTCGTGAATCGGAGCATTGCGCAGCAGCGCCGGCGCGGGCTTCATCGCCGATACTTCCCATTTTGCCTGGCGACGGTGGCCACTCAAGGGCAGCAACGCATTGGCACGAGCCAGTGCGCCGAGTTCAAACTGGTCCAATTGTGCACGCCGTGCCAAGTCATCGACATTCTCAAATGTTTGCCGGGCACGTGCATCGACGATGCGCTGCGCGGCATCCGCTGACAATCCCTTGATCATGTGCAGGCCGAGACGCACCGGCGGAATGTCGGATTTGATTTCTTCCAGTGTGCATTCGATGTCGCTGATCGTGACATCGACCGGGCGTACCGGTACGCCATGGCGCTTGGCATCCTGCACCAGCTGGGAAGCGGAGTAAAAACCCATCGGTTGCGAGTTGAGTAGGCCGGCAAGAAAGGCTGACGGCTGATGTCTTTTGATCCAGGAAGAGACATAAGCGAGTAGCGCGAAACCGGCAGCGTGCGATTCGGGAAAGCCGTATTCGCCGAAGCCCCGGATCTGCTTGATGATGCCATCGATGAATTCTTCCTTGTATTCATTTTTCTGCAAACCGACGCGCAGTTGTTCTTCATATCGTTCAAGCGTGCCCTTGCGTTTCCATGACGCCATCGATCGGCGTAACCCGTCTGCGTCATCTGCCGAGAAATTTGCCGCCACCATCGCGATCTGCATCACCTGTTCCTGGAAGATCGGCACACCATAGGTTCTTTCCAGTACGCCTCTGACTGCATCGCTGGGATAAGGAATGTCGTCAGCAGGCATGTGCCGCTGTTGCAGATAAGGATGCACGCTGCCGCCCTGGATCGGCCCTGGCCGCACGATCGCCACCTGCACGACGAGATCGTAATATTCACGCGGTCGTAAACGCGGCAGCATCGACATTTGCGCGCGCGACTCGATCTGGAACACGCCGATGGTGTCTGCTTCACAAATCATGTCGTAGGTTTCCGTATCCCCTTCGGGAATATCCTGCATTTCAAATGGATGTCCGAGTCGCGCCGAGATCATTTCCAGCGAGCGTCGTATTGCCGACAGCATGCCAAGCGCCAGCACGTCGACTTTCAGCAGCTTGAGCGCATCCAGATCGTCCTTGTCCCACTGGATCACGCTGCGATCCTTCATCGAGGCATTCTCGATGGGCACCAGCCGTGCCAGACTGTCTTGCGCGATGACGAAGCCGCCGACGTGCTGCGACAGATGACGCGGAAAGCCGATCAGCGTTTCGCTCAATTCGATCAGCTTGCGCACAATGGACGACTGCGCATCAAAACCGGTTTCGCGCAGACGATCTTCGCTGACTTTGCGGCCATCCCACCATTTGTGCGAGCTGGAGAGGCGGTTGACCTGCTCGAAGTCCAGTCCAAGCGCCTTGCCCACGTCCTTCATCGCCGAACGTGGACGATAAGTGATAACAGTAGCGGCGATGGCCGCGCGATGGCGGCCATACTTGTTGTAGACGTACTGCATTACTTCTTCGCGCCGTTGATGCTCGAAATCGACGTCGATGTCCGGCGGCTCATTGCGCGCGCGTGAAATGAAACGCTCGAACAGCACATTGCTGCGCGAAGGATCGACTTCGGTGATGCCGAGGCAAAAGCAGACGACGGAGTTGGCTGCCGAACCGCGTCCCTGGCACAGGATGTTCTGGCTGCGCGCAAATTTGACGATGTCGTATACGGTCAGGAAGAAGGGTTCGTATTGCATCTCGGCGATCAGCACCAGTTCATGCTCGATCTGTTTTTGAATATCGGACGGAATCCCTGACTTGAATCGATGCTGCCTTGCACCTTCGTACACCAGCTTGCGCAGATAACTGCTTGGCGTCTCTCCATCAGGCACGATTTCCTTTGGATACTGATAACGGATTTCGTCGAGCGAGAACACGCATTTTTCCGCGATAGCCACCGTTTGCTGCAGCAAGGCTGATGGATAAAGCTGCGCCAGTCGCATCCGTGTACGCAGATGCTGCTCACCGTTCGGCTGCAATGCATGGCCGCATTCAGCCAACGTCTTGCCGAGACGAATCGCCGTCAACGTGTCCTGCAGCGGTTTGCGCGAACGCACATGCATGTGCACGTCGCCGGTGGCGACTAGTGGCACACCGGTTTCTTCCGCGATGCCGGCCAGTTGCTCAGACCAGAAGGCATCGTCCGACCAATGCAGCAGTGAGAGCCCGATCCGCGCGCGGTCCATGAAATGTTTTTCCAGCCATGCGACCTGTTCAACGATGTCTTTGCGCGCGAGGCTGCGTTGGGGAATCAGGATGACAAAGCAATCTGGAAGCTGTGCCACGTTCGGCGCCGGATGTGCTGCTTCCGGTTGGCCGCTCTGCGCTTCGAGGTCGCTGCGATACAAGATGTAAGTTCCCTTTTCGGCGCGGCGGCGCCCCAGCGTGATCAGCTCGGACAGATTGCCGTAACCATGCAGGTTTTGCGCCAGAAAAACCAGTTTGGTGCCGCAGGCCAGCGTGATCTCGCTGCCGATGATCAGGTGCAGGCCGTGCTTTTTCGCTTCGACATGCGCGCGTACCACGCCGGCCACCGAGCATTCGTCGGTGATGGCGAGGCTGCGATAACCGAGTTCCACCGCACGTTGCACCATTTCTTCCGGGTGCGAGGCGCCGCGCAGGAAGCTGAAGTTGGACAGGCAATGCAGTTCCGCGTAATCGGGGAGGGAGGCGGGAGTGTCGGACATGACGGCCTACCCGAAGAAGCCGTGCAGGAACCAGCCTGAGCCTGTGCTTTCATCGATCGTGCGAAGGCGAAAGATCCACAGCAGCATGTGCTTGTCATTCAGTGCGACGAAATAGTCGCGTGCCGCCAACGCATCGTCCCACCAGCCGGCTTCGATGCGCTCGGCGCCAGTCAGCAGTTGCAAGGGGCTTTGATAGAAAGGTTTGTGATGACGCGTTATCAATGCAATCGGTTCTTTCAATAACCATGTCGGGCGCAGTCCGGCGCTGTGCGGCGGAACATCCTGGGCGCCGGCGCGCTGACGACGTTTGCCGTCGTAGGCGGCGATGCGCATGCTGCATTCGGGCCGGTGATCGGCGAACAAGGATAGCTGTTGCACTGCATGCGGGCCGAGCCGGCTTTGCAGGCGCTCGACCAGGCGTTCGGTGGATTCGGCATCCGAGGCTGGCATCGGGAATAGCTCGGTATTCGGTGCAGCTTGTTCAACTACCTGGTCGGCATGCAACGATACTTCGATGACTGGCGCTGCCAGGTCGAGTCGTGCCAGCCGTTCGCGCAGCAACAAGCTTAGATGCTCGACATCGCGGCTCGGCATGCCGAGTGCAAGGTGTACGAGCGTGCTGCGGCTGTCTCGGTGCCGGGAAGACTCGTGATGCAGTTGCAGCGTGATGCCGGCAACGGCGGCATGGCGCGCGGTCAGCCAGCCGGTCAGCTGCAGCAGCAGGCGGCGTGCGGCGAACAGCAGCGCTTCGGCATTCTCCACGCGCGCCAGCAATTCCAGCCGCGCATCGAAGGCGGCCGGCGCTTCGAACCATGCATGCGCTTCCGCCTCCAGACCATAGGCACGATCAAGTTCGCGCAGCAAGCCATCGCCGAAACGACGCGTGATGCCCTTGCGCGGCAAACGGCGTAAGTGGCTGAGCGTCGCGCAGCCGATGCCGGAGAGCGTTTCAAGATGCGGTTGCGCATGTTGCAGCACCCGCAGCGGGAGGGGGTCGAGAAGTTGTGCAACGGGAATGCGCGGCGAATAGCCAGGAATTTCCTTGCCTTGCGCGCGCAGCCAGGCGCCGGTCGCCGTCGGCGCGCAGGCGGCTTGCACCTGCAGGCCGAGTTCCTGCATGCCGGACAGCAGCTGTCCGGCCAGCTTGTTCAGCCCGCGGAACAGGCGCAGGCTGGGCGCGACTTCCAGCAGGATGCCGGTCTCGCGCAGCGTGACATGCGGCGTGAAGTGCAGGCACCACAGCGCGGCTTCCTTCAGTGCGCGTGCTTCTGCCGCTTCATCGCGTGCAAACAGCACCAGGTCGCCGGCCAATGCGCGCGCATTGCTGTCCGACATGCCCGGCTGAATGCCCGCATCTTCCGCTATGCGATTGCACCAGCCGACCCGTTTGCGTTCGCACACGACGGTCGGTCGTTCTGCAACTGCATCGGTGCCCGCTTCATGTCTGGCTTGCGAGCGCAGCGCGGTGTCGAGCGGCAGTTGCGGCAAGTGCAGAGCGATCCACAGCATAGGAAGGCGAGTTGAAAGCAGGTCTCGTCATGGCGCGTTCCAATGGCTTGACGAGCGGATGCGGGATGGCGAGCGGCAGCATGATGGCTTGCAGATGGACAGGCCCGCGGCGCTTGATGATCTCGACCGACAGGCGGCCGGCGGGTGCAGGTTTGCAGACGATGCGCAGCGGCGCGGGCGAGTATTGCTGTTGTTCAGCCAGGGGACGGAATACGAAGCTCAGGCCTTCGCCGCCGGCCGCTGCCAGTTGCAGACGGCGCAGGTGATCGGGCCGCGCCTGCGGCAGCCAGCACAGCAGGGCGCCGAAGCTGGCGCTTTTCAGCGCCTGTTCCACCGCCCAGATGCGGTCGGTCGGCTTGTCGGCTTCGATCAGGATGATTTTTTTCAGGTCGATGCCCAGCTCGGCCAGTGCAGCGGCGAAGGGCAGATGCGGCGGCGCCAGCAGGATCACGGTCTTGCCGGCCTGCGTGATGCGCGCCAAGGTCGGCGCCAGCAGGCGCAGCTCGCCCACGCCGGGCTGTTCCAATAACAGTTCGATCAATACGGACGCCGGCCAGCCGCCGTTCGGCAGCTCACGGTCCAGCGCCTGGAACCCGGAAGCCGTCGTCACTGCACGGGCAGACCCCATCTGGTCGCCGCGCCAGACGGCATCCGGCAGGGCGAGCGGCGTGGAAGGCTGGGAAAAGGGAAGAGCGGACGGGACTG
>DATMTZ010000448.1:0-7756 GCA_035563975.1 Oxalicibacterium sp.
TACAGATTTTCGTGAAGAAAGCGCTTGAGCCTGCTCGCCTCTTCACGCATGTCTTCTGAGAACGCAATCAAGGGCCCGGCATGGCGGACATCCTCGATCGTGTTCAATCCGGCCGCCTGGATGCGCTGCGATGATGCGCCGATCAGATCCACGATCAGCGCATTGATCATGCGGCGTATCGTTTCATTAATGGCGCGACGGCCGCTGATGCCGGGAAATTCGATTTCCACCTGCTGGCGATGACGGTCGTAAAAATCGATTTCGCATAGCTGCTCGGTCGTCAGCAGGCCGGATCGCAAACCATCATCGATATCGTGATTATTGTAGGCAATTTCGTCGGCCAGGTTGGCCAGCTGCGCTTCCAGCGATGGCTGCGTCTTTTCGATAAAACGCTCGCCGATATCGCCCAGTTTTCGGGCGTTTGCCAGCGAACAGTGCTTGAGTATGCCTTCGCGAGTTTCAAATGTCAGGTTCAGCCCATCGAATGCACCGTAACGCTGCTCCAGCGCATCCACCACGCGCAGGCTCTGCAGATTATGTTCAAAGCCGCCATGTTCGCGCATGCAGGCATTGAGCGCATCCTGACCGGCATGGCCAAAAGGAGTATGACCAAGATCATGCGCAAGCGAAATTGCTTCCACCAGATCTTCATTCAGGCGCAGATTGCGCGCAATTGAACGGGCAATCTGCGCCACTTCGATGCTGTGCGTCAGCCGCGTGCGGAACAGGTCGCCTTCGTGATTGATGAATACCTGAGTCTTGTATTCCAGGCGGCGGAATGCAGTGGAGTGGATGATGCGGTCGCGGTCGCGCTGGAAGTCGGTGCGCGAGGCCGGCGGCGGTTCCTGGAAGCGGCGCCCGCGCGAATTCGCCGAGCGAACCGCATAGGGTGCGAGATGAGATTCGTTGTCCATGCCAATCATGCAGTCATTGCCACGGACCGGCGGTCAAGCCGTGCAGGCTTGCAGCGTTTGCCGCAGGATATCTTGCGGAACAGTAGTAATAATCGACTTGCCCAAAGGCTTCAGCAAAATAAACTTGATCTGACCACCCTCATTCTTCTTGTCGACTTGCATGAGTTCCAGCCATCGATCGACCCCGAGATCCGGCGCCACAGTCGGCAAGCCGGCCGCTTTCACCAGCGCCGCGATACGTGTACTGGTCTGCGCATCAATGAAGCCGAGACGATGTGACAGATCGGCAGCCATCACCATGCCGCAACCGACAGCCTCGCCGTGCAGCCAGACGCCATAACCCATGCCAGCCTCTATCGCATGGCCGAAGGTGTGGCCAAAATTGAGAATCGCCCTCAGTCCGCCCTCGCGTTCGTCCTGGCGCACCACGTCCGCCTTGATCTCGCACGAGCGCTGGATCGCGTAGGCGAGTGCGGCGGGATCACGCTGAACCAGCTTGTCGACGTTCGCCTCGATCCAGTCAAAGAATGCCGCATCGATGATTGCGCCGTGCTTGATGACTTCCGACAGACCAGCCGACAGCTCCCGCGGCGGCAGGGTGTTCAGGGTGGTGGTATCGGCGATCACCGCCTGCGGCTGGTAGAACGCGCCTATCATGTTCTTGCCAAGCGGGTGATTGATGCCGGTCTTGCCTCCTACGGAGGAATCGACCTGTGACAGCAAGGTGGTCGGTACCTGCACGAACGGCACGCCGCGCATATAAGAGGCCGCAGCATAACCGGTCAAGTCACCGATGACGCCGCCGCCGAGCGCGATGAGCGTAGTCTTCCGGTCGCATTTTTCGGCGAGCAATACATCGAATACCTTCATCAGGCTCGCCCAGTTCTTCTCTTCCTCACCGTCTGGCAGCACGATGTCGATCACCTGTTTGCCGGCGGTCGTCAATGTTCTCTTCAATTGTTCGAGGTACAAAGGAGCGACCACGGTATTGGTAACGATCGCCGCGCGCTGTCCAATGTGCGCCGCAGCGACAGCGGGATCCGATAGCAATGATTGACCGATGGTGATCGGATAGCTGCGCTCGCCGAGATCGACTTGCAGTTCAATGGGGACAGTTTGCGGAGAAGACATGGAAAGATTCGATACGGATTGAATGGCGTCCGCTGGGTCAGCTGCGGGGGCAGCACGCTTTTGCACGGCATCCAGTTGGGCAAGGATACTTTGCATCAGGAATTGTACGTTAGGTCGGCCGGTATCGATGACAATGTCGGCGACTTCCTTGTAGAAGGGCTCCCGCGTGCGCGACAAGTCTTCCAGCGTCTTGCGTGGATCGGCAGTTTGCAGCAAGGGGCGGTTCTTGTCGTGGCTGGTGCGCTGAAGAATGCTGTTGACGCTTGCCCGCAGATAAATCACGGTACCGCGTGCCTTCAGGTAGGCGCGGCTGTCCGCATTAAGAATCGCGCCGCCGCCGGTGGCCAGCACGATATCGTCTTGGCCGGTCAGATCGCGAATGACCTCTGCCTCGCGCTGCCGGAAACTTTGCTCACCCTCGATTTCGAAAATCAGCGGAATGGAAGCGCCGGTGCGCGCCTCGATTTCGTGATCCGAATCGATGAAACGCTTGTTCAAGCGTTTGGCCAGCGCGCGACCGACTGTTGTTTTGCCGGCCCCCATCAGGCCGACCAGAAAAATATTGCCACCCACGTTATGCCAACTCTTTCAAATACACAGGCGCCAACGTGGCGCTGCCATAGGCAGCATCCTACCTGACCGCCACCTTGTCGTTCAAAATTTTTGGTGTCAGGAAGATCAGCAATTCGGTCTTGTTATCGGTTTTGTCCGTACGCTTGAACAGATTGCCAAAAATCGGGATATCGCCGAAGAACGGCACTTTGTCGACATCCTTGCTTTCAGTCTGGGTATAAATACCGCCGATTACCACCGTGCCGCCATTGTCGATCAATACTTGTGTCTTGACGTGCTTGGTATCAATCGCCAGGCCGGAATCCGTCGGAATGCCGATACTGTCCTTCGTCACATCCACGTCCAGAATGACATTGCCATCCGGCGTGATCTGCGGCGTGACTTCAAGCTTCAGATTCGCCTTGCGGAAGGACACGCTGGTCGCACCGCTGCTGGTTGCCTGTTGGTAAGGAATCTCCGTACCCTGTTCGATTAACGCCTTCAGCTGATCCGCAGTAATGACGCGCGGGCTGGAAATGATCTTTCCCTTGCCGTCCGCTTCCAGTGCAGAGAGCTCCAGGCCAATGAAACGCGTCGCGGCTGCATTGAACAGAGTGAGCGCCACCGTACCGGCTGACGTTCCGTTGCCCAACGACGCAGGCAGGTTAACGGAGTTGCCGTTCACGGTACTCAGCCCCGGCGAATTCAACCCGGTAGCGTTCGATGAAGAACCGCCGGCGGCCGACACCGTTCCCGTTTGTTGGCCACCGGTTTCAAAGATATTGCCACCGTTACGGCGATAACCAAACGCCAGCTTGGCACCCAGACTGCTGCTGAAGGTATCGTTGGCCTCCACGATGCGTGCTTCAATCATGACTTGACGCGTCGGAATATCTGTCTTCTTGATCAACTCGCGGATTTCATCCAGCTTCGACGCGATATCGGTAATGAACAATTGGTTCGTGCGCGGATCCACCACCGCGCTGCCGCGCTTGGTCAGAATGCTCCGTCCTCCTCCACCGCCACTATCCTCAATACCGAAAATCTTCTTGAACGCCTCGGCTTTTTGATAGTTCAACTGGAAGGCTTCCGTGCGGACTGGTTCGAGGTCGGCAATCTGCGAACGCTGCTCCAATTCCAGTTTTTCCTTGGTAAGCAATTCGTCGCGTGGCGCGATCCAGATGACCGAGCCATTTTTGCGCATATCGAGACCCTTGGCTTGCATCACGATGTCAAGTGCCTGATCCCACGGCACATCCTTCAGGCGCAAGGTAAGATTGCCGCTGACTGTGTCGCTGGTAATGATGTTCAGGCCGGTAAAATCGGCAATCACTTGCAGAACTGCGCGCACTTCCACATTCTGGAAATTCAGCGACAGTTTTTCTCCGCGATAATTCTTCACCCCTTGGCCAAGCTTGCTGGAATCGTCCTTCAGCGGTTTGACTTCAACCACCAGCTGCGAATCGCTCTGATACGCGCTTTGCTCCCACAAACCTTGCGGCTCGATCGTCATGCGGACGTTTTGGCCAATCTGCTGCGTCGTTACGGTGCTGACAGGCGTACCGAAATCCGCGACATCAAGACGGCGGCGCAAAACGTCAGGCAAGGTGGTCTTCGCAAAATCCACAATGATCTTGCGTCCCTCCTGGCGCACATCGACACCGACCTGATTGTTCGGCAGATCAACCACGACCCGCCCTTCGCCATTGCTGCCGCGACGGAAATCGATATCGCGAATCGCCTGCATTTCGGCCGTCGGTTTCGGGCCTACCGGCACACCTGCGTTGTTTACGGCGACCGGCACGCCGCCCGTACCGTCAATCGTCACGACCACAGTATTGCCATCCAACACGGTCGCATAGTTAAGTGAACGGGTCAGGTTGAATACGAGGCGCGAGCGCTCGCCCGCCTGAACCAGATTGACACTGCGTACATCGCCCAACCCGATTTCCTGGAAACCCTTGCCTGTTGCGTTTTCCGCTCCCGGTATGTCAATCGCAATGCGTGCCGGGTTGGCGATGGAAAAATTGACCGGCGGCTTGACCAGCGCATTTTTCAATGCGATCTTGACCACGACGTTGGTGCCCTGCTGACTCGCCGTGATCGATTCGATCGCATTGTTCTGCGCGGCACACACGCCGCACATCGCGGTCAGGAACAGGAACGCCATCAGCCGCGTCATGGCTTGCATGATGGACAAATGTTTGAATTGTTTTTGTTGCGCCATCATTTTTGCGTCTCCTGCAATTCGAGCTTGGCTTCACGTTCGACCCATTCGCCGGACGCGTCTTGAACAACTTCCTTGAGTTCGATTTCGTTTTCGGTGATCTTGGTGATCATGCCGAGATTCTGTCCGATGTAGTTGCCGACCTTCACTTGGTAGACCGATTTGTCGGCCAGGATCAGCGCATACGTCATGCCGGGTTTGGACAAGGTGCCAACCATATGCAGCGTGTCAAGCGGATAGCTTTCCAGCGCTTCACGGCGTCGATCCAGGTTCGGGTGAATGGCGCCGCCGCCCTTCGACTTGGCAAAAGCAACCGCCAGCTTGTTGGGACTGTAGGGGTCTTCGCGTCCCTTGGCATCATACGCATAAGGCGTGAACGTCTTAGGCGGCGACAAGGGCTTGATCGATACCCGGGTTTGTGCCCGGGTTTCCTGCATCCACTGATTGACGTCCTGAATACCGCCATCACCGCAACCGTACAACAGTCCAAGCAGCATCAAGACGGTCGAGGTGCGCACCATCAAACGAAGGCTGTTCATTTCTTGCCTCCTTTTTTCTTCTTCTTGGCGGCGTCCGCCTTGCGCTGCGCGACGATCTCCTCCTCGTCCAGATAACGGAAGGTCTTGGCCACCGCGTTCAGCGTGAGATTGTTGTCCTTGCCGGCGACGAGGCTCATCTTGTTCAATGTCACGATACGCGGCAGATTCGCGATGTCGCTGGCGAACGATGCCATGTCGTGATAGTGCCCCGTGACCCTGATGTCGATCGGCAGTTCGGCGTAGTAGTCGCGCACCACGACCTGGCCCGGCTTGAACAACTCGAACTGCAAGCCGCGCCCCAAACCGGCCTGGTTGATGTCGGACAGCAGCGCATCCATCTCGGCCTTGCTCGGCAACTGCTTCTCCAGCGTCGCCACGTATTCACCGACCTGTTTCTTCTGCTTGCGCAAGCCGTCCAGGTTGATCGCCTGCTGCACCTTGACCTTGTAGGCATCCTTCAGCGTCTGCTCTTCTGCTGCCGCACGATCAAGGTCTTCGAGCTGCGAGCTCCAGTAGAAATACCAGCCTAGCACCAGCACCAATATCGTTACGCCGACGCCGCACAGGATGCGCGGCACGATCGGCCATTGCGCCGGCGGGACGCCGTTGAGGTTGCGGAATTGCGCGCTGATCGACGCACCGATTTTTTTTATGTCTGCCATGATGCGCGTCTCTTTCAGCGTTTCGGAGCTGCCGCCGCATGCGGGGCGGCTTTTGCATCTGCAGCGGCTGCGTCAAGATCCCGCGGGCGCTTGATGCCGACGTTGATATTGAATTCGAACACCCGTTTCGCATCTTTGCCCTGTCCGAGGTTGACCGAGCGGATTTCGATCAGGTCCGGACGTTCGAGCCATGGCGAATTGTTGCCAAGATTGCGCAACAGCTCCGAGACGCGTTCGTTTGACTGCGCATAGCCATTCAGCACCACGCGCTGCCCATCCTGCTTGAACGATTTCAGGTATACGCCTTCCGGCACCTGCTGCGCCAGCTCATCCATCAGGTACACAGGCTGATTGCGGTCAGCCTGCAGATCTTCCACCGCCTGCTGCCGCGCCTTCAGTGCCTCGATCTCCTGTTTCAGATCGGCGACTTCCTTGATCTGTACGTCGAGCCGGGCATTTTCTGCCTTGATATAGGCATTGCGCTGTTCCTGGCTCGACAACTCCGCGGCGAAATATCCGCCCACCGCGAGCACGATCAACGCGCCGATCACGGCGCTTAGCGCCAGCATCGCGCCGAATTCCTTCTTGCGCTGCTTGCGTTTTTCTTCCCGGTGCGGGAGAAGATTGATCTTGACCATCAGTCGAACCTCCGCATGGCAAGACCGCATGCAACGAGATAGGCCGGCGCTTCCGCACGCAGTTGCTTTTCGCGCACGTTGGCGCCGAGCTGCATGCCGGCGAACGGACTGACTACGGAAGCCGACAGCTTGGTCCGACTGGCCACCGTCTCGACCATGCCGGGAATGACAGCGCAGCCGCCGGCCAGGAACAGTTGGTCGATACGCGTGTAGGGCGTGGAGGTAAAGAAGAACTGGATTGCGCGCGTAACTTCCAGCGCGGCATTTTCAAGAAAGGGCTGCAGGATTTCGGCCTGATAACCGTCCGGAAGGTCGTTCGTCTTCTTCTTGATTTCAGCTTCCTCGTATGACAGACCATAGGTCCGGACGATGTCCTGCGTCAGCTGATGCCCGCCGAATGGCTGCTCACGTTCGTAAATCAGCTGTCCGTCGAGCAGCACCGACACATGGGTCACATACATGCCGATCTGGAACAGGCCGATGATCTGCCCCTGTCCGCCTTTCGGCAATTGCCGCACGATGCGGTCGATCGCCGCGCGCGCCGCGTAGGATTCGATATCCATCACGCTCGGCGTCAGACCAGCGGTTTCCGCCACCGCGACGCGATCTTCCACTTTCTCGCGGCGCGTCGCCGCCAGCATCACTTCGATATCTTCAGGCGAATTTTCCACTTCCCCGATCACGTCGAAATCGAGCCGCACTTCGTCCAGCGCAAAGGGAATATATTGACTCGCCTCGGTTTCTACCTGCAGCTCCAGGCTTTCCTCGGTCAGGCCGTTCGGCAGGATGATTTTCTTGGTGATGACGGAAGCGGGCGGCATGCCCATCGCGACAAAACGCGCACGCGTGCCGCTCTTCTTCCACACGCGCTGAACCGCATCGGCTACCTGTTCCAGGTTTTCGATATTGCCGTCGACCACCGCGCCGCGTGCCAGCGGCTCGGAGGCAAAGCATTCGACACGGAATTCGTTTTTACCGGCGTCTGCCAGTTCGACGAGTCGCACACCGGAACTGCTGATGTCGAGCCCGACCAACGGCGACTTCTTTTTGCCGAATAAAGAGCCAAAGTCTAAAGCCAAGGGCAGTTCTCCCC
>DATMTZ010000449.1:0-7143 GCA_035563975.1 Oxalicibacterium sp.
ATTGCGCCGGCGACCACGCGGTCTTGTCGGCGGAGTCCCGGCGCGCCAGCGGCAGCCGCCAGACTGCGCCTGCCTGCGACGACAGGGTGGTTTGCGGCTGGAAGATCGGATTTTGCGCAAAGCCGGCATTGAGTACATCGACGATGCCTTGCGCATTGCGCCGCGTCTGGTTGGTGCGCAGGAAATCGGCGCCCTGCGCCACCAGTTGGTCGCGCGCCGCCGTGAACACGCGTGGCTCCGCGCGGCGGAAGCGATAGATCGACTGTTTGGGATCGCCGACGATAAACACACTGGGTCGTTCGTGATCGCTGCCATAAGCGCTCAACCAAGCTTGCACGATGGACCATTGCAACGGGTTCGTATCCTGGAATTCATCCAACAGTACATGCTTGTAGCGCGCGTCGAGACGGCTCTGCAGATAGGCGGCGTGTTCTTCGTTCGACAGCAGGCGGTAGGCTTGCCATTCAAGATCGGCGAAATCAAACACGCGCTGCTCGGCTTTCACCGATTGATACATATCAAGATAGGCTGCACCGGCCGTGAACAGCGCACGGTTGAGCCGGATCACGGTCTTCTCGCTGCTGCGCGCCTGCAGGCGCTTCAGCGCAAGGGCGACTTCCTCGAATTCGCGTTCGAAAGCGGGGACACCGTCTTCGCCCAACTGCGCCTGCAGCACCTTCATCAAGGCACCTTTGCCGGCGCTGTTGCCGCGCAATTTTCCTTCGGCATCGAAGAATTGCAGCGCCAGTGCGGCGAAGGATTCCAGCGATGCGCCAGCCGAAACCGCCTGCTCGATCGCCGTCGCGCGCTTCTGGTTGGTATTCGTTCCCTGGCCCAGCAGGAATGCAATGCGCTGAATGCGCTGCAGTAGCGCCTCGTCTTCCCACAGCGACAGACGTGCATCGCTTTCGCCGTCGGCGCCGCATAGTTCGCACAGCCAATCCATCGGGTCGCCGCATTGCCCGCAAGCCCACCATTCGGCACGCTTGTCGAGAAAAGCGTCCAGCAGCCTGCGCACCGTGCCGTCGCTTGCCAACTCGTACAGTTCGACCAGCGCCTGCCGTACATCTTGGCTGTCCGCATCGTTGACCGAGCGCATGAAGCGGCTGTATGCGTCTGCCTGCAGTTCGCTGGTTGCTTCCGTCAGACTATAGCCATGCGGCACGCCGGAAGTCAGCGGCGCGATTTGCAAGAGCCGCGCGAACCAGCTGTGGAAAGTATCGATCGACAGCGCTTGCGGGCTGCGCAGCACGCGCTCGTACAAACCGCGTGCAAGCGGCAACATGGCTGGCAAATCGCGTCGCGCTATACCGCGCTCGACCAGGATCGCCGCGACGTTCTCGTCCGGCGCTAGCGCCAGTTCGCGCAGAAGATGCAATAGTCGTTCGCGCATTTCCTGCGCGGCTTTGCGGGTAAAGGTAATCGCCAGGATTTCGGACGGTTCGGCGCCGGCCAGCAGAAGACGCAGGATGCGCGCCACCAGCAGCCAGGTCTTGCCGCTGCCGGCGCAGGCTTCTACCACCACCGAGCGTGCCGGATCGCAGGCGACCGCGGTAAAGCGCGCCGCATCGGCGCTGTCGCCGTTGATTTCATAGGCACGCGGCATCATGTCGGGCCTGTTCATTACCATGCTCCCTTGCGGCATAAACCGCGCGCATCGCAAAAGCGGCATACCGATTCGGGACCGGTCGCAGGCATGGGCGCGCCGCGGTCGATCGCGCGCATGTCGTGCACGATCTGCTCCCGCAGGGACTGCTGCCACAGGTCGAAGTCCGGCGCCGCGACTTCCCGGATGCTTTCCCGCGTCGCTTCCAGCGGCACATAGGCGGCGTTCGCGAGCGCCTTGTCGGACAGCAGGCCATAGAACGGCAGCTGGTGATCTTCTCCTTCACGCAAGCGCCTGGCGAGCGTCGCCTGGCCGGTGCTCTTGTAGTCCAGCACAGCACGTTCGCCATCCGCGTTTTCATCGACGCGATCGAGATAGCCGTGCAACATCACTTCGCCATCTTCCCATTGCAGCATTCTTTCCAGATGCTCTTCGCCGAACTGGAACTGCCAGCCTTGCGCCTCGCGTTCGGCAACCCACTCGAGATAGGCTGGCATGGTCTTTTTCCAGCGCGCGAAATAACCGAGCGCTGCCCCGCTGCGATCGAGCGAATGCGCGAATACCTGATCCGAAATTTCCTGCAGCAGCGCGGCCCGCTCTTCGGCAGGCACCGTGCGCTCGCGCAGCATTTTATGGAAGCGCGCCAGGATGTCGTGCAGCCATTCGCCGTATTCGCGCTTCTCCGGCAAGTCGGACAGCTCGTCGATACCCGACAAACCCAGCATGCGCATCGCAAAGAATTGATAAGGACAGGCGACCAGGCTGTTGTAGCCGCTGGCCGACAGCCGCGCAGGTCGCAGGTTGGCAGCGGAAGGTGCCGGCATGTACGGCGGATGCGACGGCAGGCGGCGCGGCGCGAGCGCCTTTTGATGAACGTCGACTTGCGCGACGCCGGAGCGCGCGAGCGTCAGTCGCAGCCTTTCTATCCATGGACTGAGCGCGTTCGGTTCGCCATTCCTGCTGGACTGCCACGACAGCACGACTTCGTCATTCGAGGACAGCAGTTCGGCAAAGTCGCGCAACTGCTGGCGCTGTCGGCTTTCGCGCGTATCGAGGCCAAGCTCGCGCCGCACGGCATTGGCGAAGAACAGCGTCTCGGCCGGCTGCGAAGGCAGGTGCGCCGCGTCAGCGCCGACCAGCAGCACCGCATCGAAACTGCGCAGACGCGCGCCGTTCAGCGGCAGCATGACGACGCGCTGGTCGTGATGCCGCTGCAGGAAGGCGGTCGATTCCAGCTGCAGACTGATGAAGGCGCGCCATTCGGCCAGCGAAAACGGCTGACTGACATCGCGGCAATCCTGCGCCATCGTCTGCAATAGCTGCAGCATCTGCTGGCCGGCTTCGTCCGCCAGCAGCGCTGCGCGCATGCCGAGCGCGTCGATCGCGCGTTCGGTCGTGCCTATCCATTCGCACAGCGTCTTGCGCGTGACGAATTCTTTCGCCTGCTGCGCCAGCGCGGCGACCATGCGCTGCGCGTCCGGCACGGCTTGCAGGGCCTCGCTCACGGCGCTCCACTCGCCCGGCACATTGGCGCGGCGCAGTGCGATCTCCGTCGCCATGACGAGGGCCGCCTTGTCTTCGATATCGGCAAAGACGAATGGCGACTTCAGGAAGTCGAGCAGGGTCACGGTCTCCGCGCGAGCCGCCAGTAATTCAAACCATGCGACCAGTGCGGACGCGGCACGCGTGGTGGACAGCTTCCAGCCGGTCTCATCGGCCACCATGACTTGCGCGCGCTCCAGCAGTGCGCGCATGCGGCGCGCGACCACGCGGTCCTGCGCCACGATGGCGATGTGCTGCCGGCCGGCCTGCAACCAGTCGATGATCGTTTGCGCGCCGGCGGTTGCTTCATCTTCCAGCGTGCGGGCCGGATACAGGCGCAAGTTGCCTACGGCGGCGGGAGCGAGGTCTGCATCGGGCGCATCGGACAGGATCTCCTGCCACGCTGCGGCATAGGCGGGATGAACAGCCTGCGTGCGCCAATCCAGGGACATGACAGTCACTGCCTGATGCGCCGCATACGCATCGAGAAAACCCTGCTCCATCGGATCCGGTGCGACGGGGCTGATCCAGAACAGCGGCTGCGTCGGCTGTTCCGCAAGCTGCTGCATGCGCCGGTAACGGATCGCGACGGCATCGTTCGCATCGAGCTGACTCTTCCAGATCGACCAGACCAGTTGCGTTTCATCCGACAGCAGCGTGCGCGCGGCGGGCGTCAAGGTTTCCAGCGCGGCCTGCCAGCGGCGGTCGGCCAGATCCGGCATCGCTTGCATGGCAGGCAGCATGGCTTGCGTCAGCTCGTCCGACAGCGTGAGCAGGATTTCGGCCAGCGGCAACAGGTCGGTATTGCGCCGCGCGCCGAACAGTTTTTTCAGCCAACCCTGCTCGCGCAGCGTGGCGTACAAGGACATCAGGCGTTCGCTGGCAGAAGCAGCCGGCGTCCCGGCCGGCGGAAGCAAATCGAGCCAGCCGGACAGCGTGCCGATCGCGGGAGGGATGAAGGCGCCGCCAAGCTGCGCCGCCAGCGCCGCTTTCAAGCTCTGCGCGTGGGCGAAGGTTGGCACCAGCACGCGCACCGGCGACAGGTCGCGTGCGTCCGTCAGCACATCCGCCTGCAGCAAGGCGCGCGCAGCTTCGTCCCAGAAAGCGGAGGAAGGCGGAATCGCTATGGCGCTTTGCGTCATCGGGTTGCTCGGGTAAGGAAGGGAAATCCGGATGGCGTCCGTGCTGCACGGACCGGTTTTGCATTTTATGCGAGGCGCGGACGATTTTTATGGCACCGCCACACTTTTTATAAAATAGGTTATGATTTGCCCAACCCCGCCTGACTACCTCTGGTTGCCCCTTCAAAAAGCTTGAATTACATCGCAACGTCTCCATGTTCTTTCAGCAACCGGAGGCGCTGCAGGCAACATCCGAATTGTCGCCAAGGCGCTGATTTATCCTACCCCCTCAGATCGAGGCAAACATGAGCGAAAACATCAAACATATTAGCGATGCGTCTTTTGATACGGACGTACTCAAATCCGACAAGCCTGTCCTGGTGGACTTCTGGGCTGAATGGTGCGGTCCTTGCAAAATGATCGCCCCTATCCTGGAAGAAGTCGCGAAAGAATACGCCGGCAAGATCCAGATCGCGAAGATGGATGTTGACGCGAATCAAAGCGTGCCGGCCAAGTTCGGCATCCGCGGCATTCCGACGCTGATCCTGTTCAAGAATGGCGCGCCAGCCGCACAGAAAGTCGGCGCACTGGCAAAAGGTCAGCTGACCGCCTTCATCGACGGTAACATCTGATATAGTTGGCTAAGCACGCTGCGATGCGCCCGCATCGCAGCGATTCGTAAGAAGCACACCACGCAGTTCCCTCCCCCACCTTTTTATCTCCCGTCCCGGGAAACTCACACACTATGCATTTATCCGAATTAAAGGCGTTACACGTCTCCGCATTGCTCGAAATGGCAATCAGCCTGGACATCGACAACGCAGCGCGCTTGCGCAAACAGGAACTGATGTTCGCGATTCTCAAGAAACGCGCGAAATCGGGAGAACAGATTTTTGGCGATGGCGCCCTCGAAGTATTGCCTGACGGCTTTGGCTTCCTGCGCTCGCCCGACGCCAGCTACATGGCGTCCACTGACGACATCTACATTTCGCCTTCGCAAATCCGCCGCTTCAATCTGCACACCGGCGATTCGATCGAGGGCGAGGTCCGCACGCCGAAAGACGGCGAGCGCTACTTTGCGCTGGTCAAGGTCGACAAGGTCAACGGTGAGCCGCCAGAGGCGTCGAAGCACCGCATCCTGTTCGAGAACCTGACGCCGCTGCACCCGAACAAGATTCTGCAACTCGAACGCGACATGCGCGGCGAGGAAAACATCACCGGCCGCATCATCGACCTGATCGCGCCGATCGGCAAAGGCCAGCGCGGCCTGCTGGTGGCATCGCCGAAGTCCGGCAAGTCCGTGATGCTGCAGCACATTGCGCACGCAATTACGACCAATCATCCGGAAGCCGTGATGATCGTGCTGCTTATCGACGAACGCCCGGAGGAAGTGACCGAGATGCAGCGTTCCGTGCGCGGCGAAGTGGTCGCCTCGACCTTCGACGAACCGGCCACGCGCCACGTGCAGGTGGCCGAGATGGTGCTGGAAAAAGCCAAGCGCCTGGTCGAGATGAAAAAAGACGTCGTGATCCTTCTGGACTCGATCACCCGTCTGGCACGCGCCTACAACACCGTGATTCCCGCCTCCGGCAAGGTGCTGACCGGCGGTGTCGACGCCAATGCGCTGCAACGCCCGAAGCGTTTCTTCGGTGCTGCCCGTAACGTCGAGGAAGGCGGCTCGCTGACCATTATCGCGACCGCGCTGATCGAAACCGGCAGCCGCATGGACGACGTGATCTACGAAGAATTCAAGGGCACCGGCAACATGGAAGTCCATCTGGAACGTCGCCTTGCCGAAAAACGTGTTTACCCGGCGATCAACCTCAGCAAATCCGGTACGCGCCGCGAGGAACTGCTGATCAAGCCGGACCAGCTGCAAAAGATCTGGGTCCTGCGCAAGCTGATGTACGACATGGACGAGATCGAGGCGATGGAATTCATTCTCGACAAGATGAAGGCGACCAAGACCAATGCCGAATTCTTCGACATGATGCGTCGCTGATTCGCGCCTCCCTTAAAAAAATAAAAGCCCGCCGTGACCACACAGCGGGCTTTTTATTTACTTCCTTCGACAATCAGCGGCATTTCTGCGGAAGCAGCCGCGCTTCAATATCTTCCGATATGCATTGCCATTGGATATTGGCATCGCTTTGGACGGTGGGCCGCAGCAAAAACGACTTGCCGTTCAGACTGCCCGCGGCCATGGTGACGCGAATGACGGCTGTACGGGAATCGACATCCATGCTGCGGACGTAGGCAGGTAGCGCCTTGCCATAACCTGCCTCCTGCAACGTGTTCGGAACGGAACGGGTTTGCGCCGCGTAACTGGCAACCTGAATGGCGGCCTCATTCGCCTCATGGTATGCCTGTGCGATTTTCGCCTTGTTCGTATAGTCCTGGTAGGCCGGTATCGCGATGGCGGCCAGGATGCCGATGAAAGCCACGCCAACCAAAGCACCAGCGACAATGGCGATCGCAACACCTGCACCGGAACGGGAACCGTAGCGGCACCCGTCATTGTGTTTGTCATCCCATTTCCTGTCGTCGGTGCAAAGAAATACAATGCCTTCGATTAACGCAATGATGCCCGGTACCCACAACCAGAAAAAGAGCAAATACAGGACGCCCCACCATTTCCCGAGATAGAAACGGTGCGCACCGAAACCACCCAGGAATATTGCAAGCAGTCCCGCGACTGTCTTGTCTTTATACCTCTTTGTGTAATGCGACGCGCCGCAGTGCGGGCATGCATTGGCTGTCTTGTGAATTTCCTTCCCGCAGCCTTGGCAATAGATCATGTCTGACATGGAGTTCTCCCTTGATGTAGCGCTCAGATGGAATCACCTGTATCTGTGATTTGCGCAAAAAAATGTG
>DATMTZ010000450.1:0-2764 GCA_035563975.1 Oxalicibacterium sp.
GCGCTGCCTGGCGACGCATGCGCGGCGCGTGCTGTCTCGGGCGCGGCGCGACGGCAACGCAGATGGGCGCCGCACGCGATGCAGAAGTTCGCGCCGGCAGCATTGACGTGTGCGCATACCGGGCAAACCGGCGGCGGTGCGATCTGCATCGGCGCGCCGCAGCTCGCGCAGAACTTGGCCGAGTCTTCGTTCTCTGTTTGGCAATGTGGGCATTGCATTGATACACCTCGGTCGGCAGCAAATAGGGGCTTTCCCTACAGACCGCAATTCGCCGAAAAAGTTGTCGTCAAAACAATGATCGAACCAATGAAATCGTAGTGTATTTGTTACGCGGTCTGTTCGGCCTGCGCGCTCAGCAGTTGCGCGACCTGCGCTGCAGGCATCGGCCGCGCGAACAAATAGCCCTGCATTTCATCGCATTTCAACAGGCGCAGATGCCGGGCTGCCTCTTCCGTCTCGACGCCCTCCGCCACCACACGCAGCTTCAGCGCATGCGCCAGCGAAATCACCGACGATACGATCGTCATGTTGTCTGGATCTTCCACCATCGAGCCGATGAAGGAACGATCGATCTTCAGAAAATGGACCGGCAGTTTCGACAGATAGCTGAGCGAGGAATAGCCGGTGCCGAAATCGTCGATCGCGATGCAGACGCCGAGCTCGTTGAGCTTTGCCAGCGTCTCGATGCGCAGATTGATGTCGTCCATGAACAGGCTTTCGGTGATCTCCAGCTCCAGCGCCTGCGGGCCGGCGCCGCACTCGGCGATCGCTTCGCGGATTTCGTCGGCGAAGCGCGGATTGCGCAATTGCTGTATCGACACATTGACGGCAATCCGCGGCGGCTCGAGCCCCTTGTCGCGCCATTCGCAATAGTCGGTCAGCGCGCGCCGCACCACCCAGCGGCCGACTTCGGTGATCAGCCCGCTCTCCTCCAGCAGGGGGATGAAGTGGCCCGGCGCCACCATGCCGTTTTCCGGATGGTTCCAGCGGATCAGCGCTTCGAGTCCGACGATCTTTTCCGTTGTTGCGTCCACCCGCGGCTGATAATGCAGAAGGAATTCCTCTTTCTCGAGCGCGCGGTAGAGGCGATGTTCCAGCTTCAGTACATCCTCGACATAGGCATTGATCGAGGGCTTGTAGAACAGGTAGGGCAAGCCGCCCGATTTTGCGCTCTTGAGCGCGCTTTCCGCATTATTGAACAGCGTTTCGGCGCTGTCGCTGTCGTCCGGATAAATCGCGATGCCGGCGATCATGCGGATCGAAAGTGATTCGCCGCGCAAGACGAAGGGCCGGATCTGCGGCTCGGCCTGGATCAGTTCGACGCGGTGCGCCACCTCGGTCAGGTCGCCGATATTTGGCAGGATCGTCGCGAAGGTGGCGGACGAGATGCGCGCCAGGTATTCCGGATTGCGCACCAGGTGACCAAGACGCGCGGCGATCTGCCTGATCAATTCGTCACCGCCGCTGCGGCCGTAGGTATCGTTGATCTGGTGCAGGCGCTGCATGTCGCCGATCACGAGCACCAGCTTTTCTCCGGAACCTTGCGCAGCCTGCAGTGCCTGTTCCAGCCGCTTCAGAAAGAATTGCCGGTTGGGCAGTCCTGTCAGCGGGTCGTAATAGGCAAGATAGGCAAGCTGCTCCTCCTTCTCGATGTACTGCAGGCCGAAGCCGATATCTTCCGCCAGGCCGTCCAGCAGCTTGAGCTCCTGCGCATCGAAAAAATTTTCCTCGCCGGCAAACAAGGCCATGACGCCTGCCGCCCGGTTGTCCACCTTCAATGGAAACGCCGCCATCGACAGGTGGCCCTTGCCGATCAATTCCCGGCGCGCGTCGGCATAGCCCGGCTCGCTTGCGATGTCGTTGACGACCACCGTTTTACACGTGCGCGCTGCCACGCTGGCGGGACGGGCGGCGTAGCTCGAGTGAGGCTGCGACGTAAAGTGCACGCGGTTGACGTAGCTGCCATCGCTGCCGCCCCATGCGACGACGCGTCCTTCGCCGCTGGCCGGGTCGACCAGACCGATCCAGGAAGAAAGGAAGCCGCCCTCCCGCGCGGCGATCCGGCAGGCTTCCTGCAGGAAAAGCTTGCGGTCGTGCAGGCGCACGATGGCGGCATTGACGCCGCTCATCATCGCGTGGATGCGTGTCAGGCGCGCAATCCTGTTCTGCTGCTCGCGCCGCTCGGTGATATCGCGTATCGAAACGATCACGCCGATCACCTTGCCGTCCGCCGTCCGGAACGGCGTATGTTCCGCCTTGACCCAGCGCGGTTCCTGCACGGCCCGGCTCGGGATCATCACTTCGGCGACTTCGGTGCTCTCCCCGCCCAGCGTGCGCCGCAGCAAGTCGCAGATGCCATTGGTTTCCAGCATCGGGAATACCTCGCCGACGGGGCGGCCGCGCACTTCCTCTTCGGCAAGGCCGGTCAGTTGCTGCATGAAGGGATTCCAGATCACGTAGCGCAACTCGCGGTCGAGCACGGCGATGCCGCCGCGAACGTTATCGAGAAGCTGGCGGGCGAATTCTCCTGCTTGACCCGACAAGCCGGCAACGTAATCGGTGAGTAATTTCATGGGCACGGCGCTTTCCTTTCACGCGAACTCGGCACATTGTGAAGCCAGTGACGAATCTGAAGCAATGGTGAAGGGTTTTCCTGCACGATGATGCAATCGCGACGACACCTCCATTGCTATGGAGTTGTTGCGGCGCCCGGAGGTTCGCCCGCCGCGGATTCGACTGCGGGCGGCCCGCCCCCCTGCTCGCC
>DATMTZ010000451.1:0-3704 GCA_035563975.1 Oxalicibacterium sp.
CACGGCGCGATGTTCCACAGGCCGCACCGCAGCAACTCGACCTGGATACCGCGCTGGAGCTGATGCAGCGCCTGCAGCAGGAGTTCGCCGACCTGATCGCGATCTACCACGAACTGCCGGGCCGGCTGTCGGCGCGGCCGGAGCGCGGCGCGGCGAACTGGAGCTACAGCCCGAAGACGCCCGGCATCATCGCATTGGTCGCCGGTTTGCGCGCGGCGGCTGCGCTGCTGATTCTCGCGCTCGCATGGTACGGGCTGAACTGGCCGAGCGCCGCCGGCGCCGTGATCCTGACCGTGGTGTTCTGCGCGCTGGCATCGTCGTCGCCATTTCCGGAGCAGATGATCCGCAGCACGACCGAGGGATTTGCGCTGGCGATTCCGTTCGCCTTCGTGTGCGCCTTTTACATGCTGAACCACGTGGAAGGCTACCTGATGCTGGTGCTGTCGATGGCGCCTTTCCTCGCCATGAGCACGTATGCCACCACCTGGCGCCGCACGCTCGGCATCGGCACCGGCTTCAACCTGATGTTTGCGCAGATCATCGCGCCGGAAAACATGATGCGCTTCAATGTCGCCAATTTCTTCAACGACAGCATTGCACAGATCGTCGGCCTGGCGCTGGCGGTGCTGATGTTTGCGCTGATCCTGCCCGAGCACCGGCAGGGATCGCGCCGCCACATTGCCGAAGCGCTGTGGGGAGAAACGCTGCGCCTGTGTTTCGGCGAGCGGCCGCAGATGCGCCAGCATTTCGAAAGCCGCGTGCGCGACCTGCTGAACCAGTTGAGCATGGGCATCCGCGGCCCGGCCAGCCCGGCCGTGCGCCTGACGTTGAACCAGGCCATCGTGCTGCTGGAAATGGGGCACGCAATTCTCGACTTGCGTACGCTTGACGCGCGCTGGCCGGCAGGGCATGCGGTACGCG
The DNA here is from genome assembly GCA_035563975.1 of Oxalicibacterium sp. Lineage (GTDB taxonomy): Bacteria > Pseudomonadota > Gammaproteobacteria > Burkholderiales > Burkholderiaceae_D > Oxalicibacterium. The sequence continues at coordinate 922 of DATMTZ010000451.1, forward strand.
CCGCGCAGGAAAACTGCATCGCAGTGCTGGCCGCCTATCTGCGCCAGCCCTTGCCGATACGGCATGCGCAGGCGCTGGCCGCGACCACTGTCGCGACCAATGCCTTGCGTGCGCACCAGGCGCAGGTCCTGGCCGGACGCGACGAAGCAATAGCCTTGCAGCGCGGCCTGACCGATCTGCACCTGATCGGCGCATCGCTGCAGGATCCGTCGCTGCAGGCGTCCGCCATCGCATCCGCCATGCCGAAAGAGAGCGTTCATCATGCCGCGTGAAATTGCCCTGTTCGGCATCCTGATGCCGTCGCTGCTGCTGGTGTTTCTGCTGAGCGTGGCATTGCATATCGGCGTCGACTGGCTGTGCGGACGTTTCGGCGTGTATCGCCATGTCTGGCATCCGGCGCTGTTCCGCCTGTGCCTGCTGGTTTGCATCTTCGGCGCGCTGGCGCTGATGCTTTATTGAACAAGAAAAGGGAGCGCTTCATGCGACTGTCAGGGTTTTTCCGTTACCTCATCACCGCCGTGCTGCTGCTGGCAGCGGTTTTATTCGGCGTCTACCTGTGGTACGACAACATGGATGCGCCGTGGACGCGCGACGGCCGCGTGCGCGCCGACATCATTCGCATCGCGCCGGACGTGTCCGGCATCGTGACGAACGTGGCGGTGCGCGACAATCAGTTCGTGCACAAGGGCGACGTGCTGTTCACGATCGACAAGAGCCGCTACACCGAGGCACTGGCGCAGGCGGAAGCGTCGATGGCGGCGCAGCAGTCGGAGAAGATCATGCGTGCGCGCGAAGCGGCGCGCCGGCAGGGGCTGGACGCGTCCATCGTCACCAGCGAGAACCGCGAGAACGCGGCATCGGCCTCCGCCATTGCAGCCGCCAGGTACCAGGCCGCGCTGGCCGCACGCGACATCGCGAAACTCAATCTCGAACGCACCGACGTGCGCGCGCCGGTCGACGGCTATGTGACCAACCTCAACGTGCACAACGGGGATTTCGCGTCGACCGGCATGGCCTTGCTGGCGGTGATCGACAGCAATTCGTTCTACATCAGCGGCTATTTCGAGGAGACCAAGCTGCCGTCGCTGGCGGTGGGCGATCCGGTCGACATCCGCATGCTGGATGGCGGCGCCGTGATGCACGGCCACATCGACAGCATTTCGCGCGGCATCACCGATCGCGACGCCGCCACCGGCCGCGAACTGCTGGCCGACGTCAACCCGACCTTCAACTGGGTGCGGCTGGCACAGCGCATTCCGGTGCGCATTCGCATCGACAATCTGCCGGCCGATCATCGGCTGGTGGCGGGCATGACCTGCACCGTGATCGTCAAGCCGCCGCGGGATCGCGAACGCGCAACGCGGTGATCGCGGTGCCGGCTAGTGGCGGCCGATGCGCGCCAGCTGCGCCTTCAGCATCTCGATCTGGTCCAGCAGATCAAGCGCCAGCGCCACGCCCGGCGTGTTGATTTCCAGGTCCTGCGTCAGGCGTTGCGCCAGTCGCGCGCGCCGCAGGGCAGTGCCGGTAAAACGCCATTCCTGTGGCTGCCGGCCGGATGGCTGCAGCGCGCCTTCCATCACCAGCGCCTGCACCAGGTCTTCGCTGCCGCTGCAGGCCTGGCACAGCTCGACCAGCGTCAGCGACATGTCGTCGTCGATCAACTGGCTTTCGGTATAAATGATTGTCTTGCTCATCATGCGGTTCCTCGTCAACGTGCGCGCGGATGGAAATCGAAAGCGTTCTGCAGCATGCGATACGCGTCCTTCTGCGCATCGGTATCGGCACGCGGCAGGACAATCGTCAGCACCACATACAGGTCGCCGGCCTGCTTGCCCGGCAGGCCCTTGCCCTTGAGCCGCAGCTTGCGGCCGGCCGCCGAATTTGGCGGAATCGTCAGCTCGACCGAACCTTCGGGCAGCGCAACCGACACGGATGCGCCGAGCGCCGCTTCCCACGGCGCCAGCGGCAGGTCGACATAGACGTCGCGGCCGTCGACGCGGTAACGCGGATGCGGGCGGAAGTCGATTTCCAGGTACAGGTCGCCCGCCTTGCCGCCGCCGATGCCCGGGCCGCCTTGTCCTGCGAGCCGCAGCGTCTGGCCGGCGCGTATGCCTTTCGGGATATTGACGCTGAGTGTCCTGTCGCGCTGCACGATGCGCCCGCTGTCATCGGCTTCCGGCATGCGCAGCGTGATCGTGCGTTCGGCGCCGCGATAGGCGTCTTCGAGGTCGATTTGCACCTTGGCGTGATGGTCCTGGCCCTGCATGTGCGCGTGGCGTGCGCCGCTGCTGCTGCGGCCCCAGCCGGCCTGCTGGCCGAACATCTGCTCGAAGAAATCGCCGAAGTCCATGCCTTCGAAACCGGCGCCGCCCTGGTTGAACTGGAAGCCGCCCGTTTCCGGCGGCGGCTGGAATTCCTGGCCGTTGTGCCAGTTGGCGCCGAGCCGATCGTAGGACGCGCGTGATTCCGGGTCCTTCAGCACCTTGTAGGCTTCGCCCATTTCCTTGAAGCGCGCTTCTGCATCCGACTCCTTGCTGACGTCGGGATGGTATTTGCGCGCCAGCTTGCGGTAGGCGCTCTTGATCTGGTCTTGCGTGGCGTCGCGCGGGACGCCGAGTATTTCGTAGTAGTCCTTGTATTTCATAGGCGTGGAGTCCGATGAAGGGTCGATACCCTGACTATGTTGTCGAATTGGCGAATTTCAACGGATTCGACCGCCGCGCCGCCGCGATGTTCAAGCTGCGGCGCCGAACAGGTGGCCGACGCTGGTCGTGACCGCCATC
>DATMTZ010000452.1:0-5258 GCA_035563975.1 Oxalicibacterium sp.
AGTCCGCCGAGGCAGGCAGGGAAAGCGTCAGGAAGCTGCTTGCGACGGCCAGGTTTGCTGCGAATTGCATCACGTTCATCTGATTCTTCCCCGTGTCTCGTTGAAATGTATCTGTTTTGTTACTGCCGAGCATCCGCAAACATACAACGTTTCCCTGCTACATCTTTCAAATATTTCCTTGTGGAAATCGTAGCGATCGTTATTTGTGAGATTTTGTAACAGATCGGAACTTTTTAGAAGATTTCCAATGTAAAAACTTTCTGAGTTGCAAAAGATGCCCCTATAATCCGACCGCTTACACCTTCCACCGGTGCAAACAACATGCGTCAGTTTGAAATCACCACTAACCCTTGAGGTCCGTCATGAAAGCTAAAAACGCAGCTCTTTCCTTCAAAAAATCGATTCGCCAGGCCGGTCAGGGCATGACCGAATACATCATCATCGTGGCGCTGATCGCTGTTGCCGCCATCGGCGTGTACAGCATGTTCGGCCAAACCATCCGCGGCCAGGTCGCTGGTCTGGCGGGTGAAGTCGCCGGCACGGGCGCATCGGCAGGCAAAGCCACCGCATCCACCGCTGCAGGCAACGCCGCTACCAAGGCTGCCGAAGGCAAAGGCATGGCCAGCTACGATTCGGGCAATGCTCCTTCGTCGGGTGGCACCGGCGGCGCCTCGAAGTAATCAGTCGGCCCGGTTGATTTTCCACTAGCCGACCGTGCGACCTACCCGACTTACGAAAAACCAGCGCGGCCAAGCGCTGGTTTTTTCGTTGATCACGGTCGGCATCATCATCCTGGTGATGGTGACGATGTACACGATGGGCCAGCAGTCCATCAACAAGACCCGTCTGCAGAACACCGCCGATGCGGCCGCCTACAGCGCAGTACAAGCCGAAGCGCGCGACTACAACTTCGCCGCCTATACCAATCGCGCCGTGATCGCGAACCAGGTCGCCGTGGCGCAAGTCGTCGGCATCACGTCCTGGGCGCGCGGTTACGCGAACACCTATAACAACAGCCAGACCAACTGGATTCCGAAGGTGCTGACCTCGCTCGGCGGTCCCTTGGCAAAAGTGCTGTGGGATACGCCGGTCAAGCTGTACAAGCCGGCATCCAAGACCTTCAAGAGCGTGATGGATACCGCCGGCCCGATCGCGGTCAAGGCGCTCGATATCCTGATCGACGTGCTGAACACGGCGCAGATGATTTACCACTACGGCACCGCGCTGACGACCGCGCAGACCATCGGCCTGTCGCCGGCCAAGGTGCTCGACAAGCTGGCCGGCGTGGATGAATCCTCGCTCGGAGTGGCGAAGGATCTGCTGACCTTCAACGATGCCTACAACGTCATCAAGCTGAACGATCCGACTGCCGATCTCAGCACGCCCGGCACTGCTGCGGCCATCGTGCATCTGGCGCAATGGTTCCTGTTCGTGCAGCAAAAGGACCCGAACACCGCCAACAAGGACGGCCCGAAAGGCGACCGGATGGCAAAGGTCACGATCGACTCGCTGGACGAGTTTTCGCGCGACCGCAGCACCAAGGGCGGCGGACCGGCCAACAATTTTCCCGAGATGATGTATCTGACGCCGTTCGTGGTCGACCCGACGCGCCTGATCCCGTATCAGAACGGCGCACTGCTGATGATGCTGTGGCACCGCGGCGGCACCGAGCTGAAGAACGTCAACAACGTCAAGAAGACCTGGAGCGCGATGGATGCGACCGGCTTTAATGGCGTCGGCATCATCTGGATCAGCATTCTGGGCATCCCGATCCCGATCCCCATTCCGCTGCTGTTCATTCCGATGGGCTGGGGCGCGGCGCAAGCCGGCGCCAACGGCGATCTGAGCCCGACCAACAATTTCGGCACGACGTCGTCCAAGGCCTATGGCGGCGTCTACAACAACGTCAACACGGCGGGCGCCGCCGGCATCCAGCGTGCCGAAGGCCCTGGCAAGACCATGGACAGCCGCGCCGGCCTGCGCAAGTACTTCGACCTGAAGAAGACAACCGGCGACAACCTGCTGGCGCCGCCGCTCATCCTCGAAATCGAGAAAGCCGACAGCAGCATCCCGAGCAGCAACGCGGTATCGGGCGGCCAGTTCACGCTCGATAACGGCACGCAAAGCGGCTACATGCGCAGCCTGACCAAGGCGCAGATCTATTTTTCGCGGCCGAAGAAGCTGTGGGCACGCGGCGACGGCAAGACCGAGCTGGGCAGCCTGTACAGCCCGTACTGGCAGGCGCGGCTCGTGACCAACGGCTTCCTCGAACAATACGCATCGATGGCTTATCACCTATGGTAAATCGCTACAGAAAATCGGGCGGACAGGCGATGGTCGAATTGGTCATCGTGGCGGGCTTCGTGCTGGTGCCCTTGTTCCTCGCCATCCCGCTGATCGGCAAGTACCTGGACATGCGCTCCGCCGCGGTGCAGGCCGCCCGCTATGCGGCATGGGAACGCACCGTCTGGTACGGCGGCAGCGCCGCATCGAGCCTCGGCTGGCTCGGCGCCAGCAACAGCTGGAATGCCAATGCCAAGACCGACAGTCAGATCCGCAACGAGATCGGCGTGCGCCAGTTGTCCGAGACGGCGGATCTCTCCTACTCGACCAGCGTCGACCAGGGCGCCTTCACCAGCGCCGACCGCAGCGCAGGCAATTTCAAGAACAGCTCGCGCGCGCTGTGGCGCGACCGCACCGGCGACAAGATGCTGGTCGATTACGACGACCTGCAGAACAGCATCGGCAGCGCGACTGCGCCCGGCACACTGAACGTCATCCTCGATCCGATCGCCAACCTGGCCGCAACGCTCGGCCCTTTCACGCTGGAGATGAAAGGCCTGTATTCGGCGAACGTGACGATGAAGGTCCGCGATATCGACTACGACCACTTCCTGCTGAAGAACTCGACCTCGAGCTTCCGCGAAACCAATGTGCTGCTTGCCAACGGTTGGAGCGCAGATGGACCGGACGATCCGAGCAAGACCAGCGTCAAGCAGCAGGTCAAGGGGCTGGTGCCGACTTCCATCTTCAATGCGGAAATCGCCGGCGTGAACGTGATGGAGTATGTGCTGAAGGCCTTGTCGGTGTTCTTGCCCGAAGCATCCAAGCTTGAACCCGGCAAGATCGAGCCGGACAAGGTGCCGGCGGATCGCCTGAAATAACGACAGCCAATAAATATAACGACAGACGGCAATGAGAATAACGGGGAGACAGACAGGGAGATATGCGGCGGCATCGCTGGCGATGGCCGGCTTGCTGTCGGCCGCCAGCGCCGAAGAGCTCGACTGCCCTGCCTTTCCGCAGCCTGACGCCAGGGTGCAATGGGTCGCACCTTACATGATTTTCAATGGCGTGCCGATGAGCGTGAAGCGCTTCGACAGCGAACAGTCGCCCGAAAGCATCCTGGCCTTCTACCGCCGCGCATGGAATGGCAGCGGCAGCGCGGCGCCGGTGGAAAACGCGGTCGGCGTATGGCAGACGATCGGCGCGCGACGCGGCAAATGCTTCTTTACGGTGCAGGTGCAAGCCGCCGGCAAAAGCGGTTCGACCGGCCTGCTGAGCGCCACGCAGCCGATCGACGGGCCGCGCATCGTGTCATCGGACAAGAAGCTGCCGATGATGTCAGGCAGCACCATCATCAACGACATCGAGCATCGCGACGATGGCAAGAACGCCCGCACGATTCTGCTCAGCAACACGTTCTCGGCGCAATCGAACGCCGACTTTTACCGCCAGAACCTGGCGGATCAGGGATGGAAAATGATCAGCAGCTATCAGATCACGACCGGCAAGGGACCCGGCATTACCTTGGTGATGAAGCGCGACCTGGCCGAAGCGAATCTCGTCATCACGCGCAGCGGCGCGCAGACGACGGTGCTGGCAACACTGGTGGACAAGCCATGAGCGCGCGGCCGGCAATGCGGCGCCTGCCGCAAAAGAAGCGATGCGGCGGCCAGTCCTTCCTCGAGTACATCGTCGTGCTGATGGTCGGCGTGCTGGTGCTGATCAGCGGCAACGACCCGCCGATCGCCAAGCTGGCCGACGCCATTCACGAGTACTACACCGATTATTCGTTTGCCATTTCGGTGTCGGCCATGCCGAACTGCTTCGTGAACAAGGACATCGGTCCTGTCGAGGTCGGCGTCGACAAGTGCGTGGACCTGCAGAACCCGCAGTGGCCGGTCGACGTGTCGTTCAACTGAGGGCAGGCAGCACTATTCACAGCAATCCAATCATTCATTTGCAGGGTCATATAAATTGAAAATCCAACGTCCCAACATCAAGATCAACAAAACCTGGTTGATGCTTATCGCAGCGGTCGTGCTGGCGTTACTGACGACATGGCTGACTTCAAAATATCTGGCCCAGCGCGAGCAGAGCATCGAGGAGACCCTCCGCGCCCGCAGCGATCAGGCGCGCGGCGCGATGGTTGCCGTGGTGGTGCCCGTGCGGCCCATGTCCGCCGGCACGGTGCTGAATGAATCCTCCGTCGCGTCGCGCAACGTGCCGGCCGACTTCGTCTACAGCGATACGATCACCGTGGCGGACTTCGAACAGTTCAAGAATACCGTACTGATCCGCGGCGTCGAGCGCGGCAAGCCGCTGCGCAAGGCCGACGTGCAGGAAGTCTTTGCGGACTTCTCCGGCAGCCTGAAGGAAGGCAAGCGCGCGATGACGATCAATGTCGACGAGATCAACTCCGTCTCGCACATGGTCGAGCCGGGCAACCTGGTCGACCTGATGCTGGTCCTGAGCAGCGGCGGCGACGGCGGCAACCAGACCGTGGTCCCCTTCCTCGACCAGGTGAAGGTGCTGGCGACCGGCCAGAAGGTCACGCACGACGATCCGGCCGACCAGAACGGCCAGCGCAAGGTCAGCTACAGCAACTTCACGCTGGAAGTAACGCCGACCCAGGCTGCGCGCCTGGCGCTGGCGACCGAGCTCGGCAAGATCCGCGCCGTGCTGCGCAATGAAAACGACAAGCAGACCGTGGATTTTGAAACCGTGACGGCCAACAACCTGCTGGAAGACATCCGCGAACGCGCGCGCCGCAGCGGCCACCGCTCATCCGGCGGCTATGTCGAATACTTCATCGGCGGCAAGACCAGCAACGAACCGGTGGCGCCAGCCATCAACGTGCCGCTCGCTGCTCCCGTCCTGCCTGCGCAGGCCGACGCCAGCGCAGCCGGCACCGGTGCCGCAATGGGGCAGATGGCAGCGCCCCAGAACCTGACGGACCTCGTCAAACTCAGCCT
>DATMTZ010000453.1:0-3283 GCA_035563975.1 Oxalicibacterium sp.
GAAAGGGCGCTTGGCAACATCCTTCAGCATTTCCTGCACATCGAAAAAGTGATCGAACCAGAAGAAGGTTGTGAAGTGCAGGCTCGCGTAAAAGAAGGCAAACAGGCCGATCATGCGGCGCAGCCGCACCAGCCAGTTCCAGCCTGTCAGACGGCGCAGCGGCGTCACAGCCAGCGTCATACAGAGAAAGTACAGCGTCCAGTCGCCGGTGTTCCAGGTGATGAATTCAAGCGGATTGGCGCCAAGCTGATCCGCAAAGATGCCCCATATCAGGCGAGCAAAAGGTAGCAGGGCGAGCGCGAAAATAAATGTCTTGATCGCAGTGAATTGCCGCGGCGCGGGATTGAATTTCATGCGCCGCTTCTCAATAGTACTTTTTCAGATCCATGCCGCTGTACAGCGATGCCACCTGGCTGTAACCATTGAACATCAGGGTTGGCCGTTTCTTGGAGAAGAAGCCGTCTTCGCCGATGCGGCGTTCGCTGGCCTGCGACCACCGCGGATGGTCGACCTGCGGATTGACGTTGGAATAGAAGCCGTATTCGTTCGGCGCCGCGACATTCCATGCGGTGCGCGGTTGGTCGCGCACGAAGCGGATTTTCACGATCGATTTGGCCGATTTGAAACCGTATTTCCACGGCACCACGATGCGCACCGGCGCGCCGTTCTGGTTCGGCAGCACCTCGCCGTACATGCCCAGTGTCAGCAGCGTCAGCGGATGGTTCGCCTCGTCGATGCGCAAGCCTTCGACATAGGGCCAGTCGAGCACCGGGCGGCGCAAGCCGTTCATTGCTTCCTTGTCTTCGACCGTGACGAATTCCACGTATTTCGCATTCGATGTCGGTTCGACCTTCTTGATCAGTTCGGACAGGGAATAGCCTTCCCACGGAATCACCATCGACCAGCCCTCGACGCAGCGCAAGCGGTAAATGCGTTCTTCGATCGGCGCCAGCTTCAGCAGCGCATCGATGTCCAACGTCATCGGCTTCCTGACCTCGCCCTCGATGGCGACAGTCCATGGCCGCGTTTTCAGATTCTTTGCATAGCGCGCCGGCGCCGACTTGTCGGTGCCGAATTCATAGTAGTTGTTGTAGGTCGTGGCATCCTCGTAAGAGGTCTGCTTGTCCATCACCACGTAAGCGGGATTCGGCTTGCCACCGAGCTTGGGCAGGCCGCCGCCGGTCGCGGCAAAGGCGGTACGCGACGCCATTTCGAGCAGCGCACCGCCGGCGATCGAACCGACCGCCATCTTCTGGATAAAATCGCGGCGCGATTCAAAAACCGCGCGCGGCGTAATTTCGGACGGGAACGGAAGGTCGATTCCGTTGGGCTTGCGCTTGATCAGCATGACGGCTCCGGGAAGATGGTCGTGATGCTGATCAGACTACGCGGAATTTTCGGAAGTTTCATTACATTAACGTAATGAAAGCCCCGGCAATTCTTATAGCTCGCCGTACGAATGCAGGCCCGACAGGAACATGTTTACGCCGAGGAAGGCGAACGTCGTCACCAGTAGGCCGACCAGCGCCCACCACGCTGCCACCTGTCCGCGCAATCCCTTCATCAGACGCATATGCAGCCAGGCCGCATAGTTCAGCCACACGATCAGCGCCCAGGTTTCCTTCGGATCCCAGGACCAGTAGCCGCCCCACGCTTCGGCCGCCCACAGCGCGCCGAGGATGGTTGCGATCGTGAAGAAGGCGAAGCCGACCGCAATCGCCTTGTACATCACATCGTCCAGCACCTCGAGCGCGGGCAGGCGATCAGCCAGCATGCCGTGCGACTTCAACAAATACGCCACCGCCACCATCGCCGCCAGCGAGAAGGTGCCGTAGCCGATGAAATTCGCCGGTACGTGGATCTTCATCCACCAGCTCTGCAGCGCCGGCACCAGTGGCTGGATTTCAGCGGCGTCCCGCGACATCATGTACCACAGCAGGAAGCCGACCGCCGCGCTGATTACCAGTAGTACGAAAGGGCCAAGCTGGCGCGTTGCGTAAACCTGTTCATAGTAAAGATAGAACAGCGAGGTGACCATGCAGAACAGGATGAACACTTCATACAGGTTCGAAATCGGAATGTGGCCGACATCAGCGCCGATCAGGTAAGACTCATACCAGCGCACCAGCATGCCGGTGAATCCCATTACGACTGCGGCCCAGCACAGCTTGCTGCCGATCGAGCCGCCGGTCGGCGACTTCGCCAGCAGGCCGCCCCAGTAGAACAACGTCGACAACACGAACAAAGTGCTCATCCACAGGATCGCGGACTGGCTCGACAATAAATATTTGAGAAGAAATTTATGGTCGGCTGCATCCAGCACCCCACCGTACAGACCGATCGCCGACAAGGACAAAACCGCCAGCAGCGCCATCAGCCAGCGCACCGATTTCCAGTGCCAGCCGAGCCCGGCGAAGACCGGCGCCGCCAGCAGCAGGATCGCCTGCTCGTAGTAATCCATGTGATGCGCAAAGCGGCTCAATGCAAACAGCGATCCTGCCAGCAGCGCCGCGCCGTACAGCCAGTCGATTGCGCTCAGGCGTTTGAAGAAGCCCGGCGATTGTGCGTAGATGCGATCCTGTACCACGTCCATAGTTTCTCCGTTTCATTGCGCGCCTGCCGCAGCGGACAAGATGCCGCCAAGTATAGCCGCGTGCGCTTCATCCGTTGCCGCCACCTGCGTGCGGCAATTGCCGCTTCAATGCTTCGAATTCCTTTTCGAAGTCCAGCGTCTTGCGTTGCGAACTCATCGCCATGATCGCGTGCGCGCCGTTCAACTCCGCTTTGAGCCATATCCACAGACGGCGTTCGCGCACATAGAACATCGAAAATACCCCAAGCACCAGCAGCAGGCAGCCGAGATAAACGATTTTCTTGCCGGGTGAGCGGGTGACCTGGAATACCGACGCCTTCACTTCATCGAAACCCTGTAGTTGCAGGTACACCGGCGCGCCGTAGAAAAAGGCGTCGGAGAACGCATTGGCCGACAGCTGCAGGAAGCGGCCGTGCTTGTCATCCAGCGCCACCGGCGGCAGGTGATCCTGCTCGCGCGCCAGCTGCCATAGATCCCACAAACTGCCGTTCAGGATCTTCATGAAGATTTCGGCCGCCTTCTCCTGTTCCTGTGCCGGAATCTTCTCCAGGAAGCGCGATACCGCCAAGTAGCCGCCCTGATGACCGTCGCCGGCAAAGATCGTCAAGCCTCTCAGGGCGGACATCTGCAATTGCGCGGATAGCGATGCCTTCTCGCTGCGCGGCGTGTCGGTGAGCGCGCGCGCGGCGT
>DATMTZ010000454.1:0-3154 GCA_035563975.1 Oxalicibacterium sp.
TTGTCCATCGTTTCGCGCAATTCCTGGCGATCCTCGCCTTCGACACGGCGCGACACGCCGCCGCCGCGCGGGTTGTTCGGCATCAATACCAAGTATCGGCCGGCCAGCGAAACGAAGGAGGTCAGCGCCGCGCCCTTGTTGCCGCGTTCTTCCTTCTCGACCTGGACCATGATTTCCTGGCCTTCGCGCAGTGCATCCTTGATGGAAGCGTTGCGCACGTCGATGCCTTCCTTGAAATAGCTGCGTGCGACTTCCTTGAACGGCAGGAAACCGTGGCGGTCTTCGCCATAGCTGACGAAGCAGGCTTCCAGGGAAGGTTCGATGCGGGTGATGACGCCTTTGTAGATATTGGATTTGCGTTGTTCGCGACCAGCGGTCTCGATATCGATGTCGATGAGTTTTTGCCCATCGACAATGGCGACACGCAGTTCTTCCTGCTGTGTCGCATTAAACAGCATGCGTTTCATTCAATACTCCTGACCCGTAGGCCTAAAGGCTGCTGCGGCATGCGCATTGACGGTCAGGAAGAAGCAAATCACAGCGAAAGATCGCTATACGGTGGCGAGGCCTACCGTGCTTCTCGGGCAAATCATCAATGGCGCGTGCGCCAACAACAGCGGTACAGGGATGTACGCGGGGCAGGAATGCTTGGGAGGGAATTGCCTTGCTGTTCCGCAAGCGCTACGCGCTGGCTGCGGAACGGGGCGCGGACGCGGCGGAACGGTTACCGAACGTGCGCCGGCTTGCGTCCTGCGCTTCGAAGACATCGAGCGCTAGGACGGTTGCGAATGGCGGACGAAATTGTTGGACCATAAAGGGCAACGTCGGTAAAACGGTTCTGCTACATCAACCGGCTAGCTTTTTCGCAATACGCGGCAGGCTAGCCAGACTTATCCTGACAATCCAATCATTCTTGACCACGTCCTGCGCGTTATCCGATTGCAACAGCGGTGCAAACCTTGACTCGCGCGGGGACGGTGCATACACATCTTTTCCATCGAATTTGCGAATTGGCGAGGCCGATGGAGACGCCCCTGTGTAGAATGTGCTTTTTATTCTTACACGCGCCACGGCCACTTTGGGCCAAGGCGAGTCGATTATATATTCAAAATGAAGGACTTAGCGAGATTTTCCGGGAAAGAGCCTGAAATGGCTTCTTTGGCCGGTTCGCCACAGGTCCCATCGCCGCCGCTGCAGGTCCGGATGCTGACGATTTCGGACGAAGAAGCCGGCCAGCGCATCGACAATTTCCTGTTGCGCATCTGCAAGGGCGTGCCGAAAAGCCATATCTACCGCGTACTGCGTTCCGGCGAAGTGCGCGTCAATAAAGGGCGTATTGATCAGACCTATCGATTGATCGAAGGCGATATTGTCCGGGTGCCGCCGATCCGCATTGCTGAAAAGACTGTGCAGGACGTTCCCGGGGCGGAATTCCACATATTGCTGGAAGACAATCATCTGCTCGTCATCGACAAGCCTGCCGGGGTTGCCGTACATGGTGGATCCGGTGTCAGCTACGGCGTGATCGAGCAATTGCGGGCCGCACGGCCCGATGCGAAATTCCTGGAACTGGTTCATCGGCTTGATCGCGACACGTCGGGCGTACTGATGCTGGCCAAGAAACGTTCTGCGCTAACCAATTTGCATGCGCAGATTCGCGACGGCGAGCCCGACAAGCGCTATCTGGTGCTGGTGCACGGCGACTGGAAAAACGCGCGCCAGCATGTCAAGCTGCCTCTGCACAAGTATTCGACACCGGACGGCGAGCGCCGCGTGCGTGTGCAGTCGGACGGCATGCCGTCGCACACCGTCTTCAACCTGATCCGGCGCTACGGACCGTACGCGTTGCTGGAAGCCGAACTGAAGACCGGCCGGACGCACCAGATCCGGGTACATCTGGCATCGAGCGGATTTGCTATCGTCGGTGACGACAAATACGGCGATTTCGCCCTGAACCGCGAATTGCAGAAGGCGGACGGCGAACGCGCGGCACTGAAGCGCATGTTTCTGCATGCGCACCAATTGAGCTTCATTCACCCTGATACCGGCAAAACGGTGACGCTGCATGCGCCATTGCCGCCGGAATGCGAACGCTTCCTGAAGAGCTTGGCGAAGAGCGGCGAACAGTGACAGGCAGGTCGGACTTCCAGTAATTTCAGCAGACAAGGAGCCGGTTGCGCACGCGACCGGATACATGGCAAGAACGCAATTCGATTTGATCGTCTTCGATTGGGACGGCACCCTTATGGACAGCACCGGCACCATTGTCAACTGCATCCAGGCAGCGGCGCGGGACCTCGGCTTGCCGGTTCCGGACGACCGCGCCGCGGCGCAGGTCATCGGACTGAGCTTGCAGCACGCGATGGAAGCGGCAATTCCCGATGTCGACTCCAAATATTATCCGCAGATCATCGAGCGCTACCGTTATCACTACCTGAACCAGGACGGCAATCTGGCGCTGTTCGACGGTGTGCGCGAGATGCTGACCGATCTGGCGGAACAGGGTTATTTTCTAGGCGTCGCGACCGGCAAGAGCCGTGCGGGCCTGAACCGCGCCCTGCAGTCGTCTAACCTGGCGCCACTGTTCGACGCGACGCGCTGCGCAGATGAAACCTTTTCCAAGCCGCATCCCGCGATGCTGCAGGAATTGACGCGCGAACTGGGACAGGACATGGAACGCACCGTGATGATCGGCGATACCACGCACGACCTGCTGCTGGCGCAAAATGCCGGCGCCAGCGGCGTTGCAGTGTATTACGGCGCGCATCCATCCGAGGAACTGGATCAGCTGCAACCCCTGTACGCGGCGCATTCCGTTCCCGCCTTGCACGCCTGGCTCAATCATCATGGATGAAGAGCTGATCCCGATCTGCGCATCGGACGCGCTGGAAGAGGGCGGCAAGGGCGTGCGTTTTCCGGTGACTGCCGGCTTTGAGGACACGACCGGTTTCGTCGTGCGTTATGCCGGCCGCGTGCATGCCTATCTGAACCGCTGCGCCCATGTGCCGATCGAACTCGACTGGAACAAGGGCGAATTCTTCGAGGACAGCGGCCTTTACCTGATGTGCTCGACGCACGGCGCCGTGTACGACCCGGAGACCGGGCATTGCGCGGGAGGTCCGTGCCGCGGCGGCAGGTTGCGCCGGATTGCGGT
>DATMTZ010000455.1:0-13855 GCA_035563975.1 Oxalicibacterium sp.
GTGCCGCGCGACATCGAGGAAGAAGTCGGCCGTCTCAACGACGCCTTCCTGTACACCGTCGACGATCTCGGCGCCTTCGTGCAGACCGGCATGGAGCATCGTCAGGCCGCAGTGGCGCAGGCCGAAGCCATCATCGAGAACCGCGTGCAATCCTTCATGCACTGGGTCGATGCGCGCGCGGTGGTTCCGATCATCCAGGACCTGCAGGATTCCGGCGAAGCGATGCGTCTGCTGGAACTCGAACGCGCGCGCAAGCTGCTGGCAAAAGGCGAAGACGTCGACGCCGTGCTGGAAGCGCTGTCGAAAGGCCTGACCGCCAAATTCCTGCACGGTCCGCAACAGGCCCTGCACCATGCGCATGGCGATGAGCGCGCGCGCCTCGCCACGCTGTTGCCGCAGCTGTTCCGCGCCAAGCGTTAGCGACCTCAGCGCCCCGGCTGTCCTGCAGCCTCCTGCCCGGCACTGCGCCGCCTTCCAATCGCATTCAAAGAAGCCCATGAAACCCTCCATGCTCGCCAAACTCGACCAGCTGACCGAAAGGCTGACCGAACTGGACATGCTGCTGACGCAGCAAGACGTCACCGCCAACATCGACAACTACCGAAAGCTGACGCGCGAACATGCCGAGCTCGGTCCGCTGGTAGCGCTGTACCGCGACTACACGCAAGCCGACAAGGACATGCAGGCGGCGCAGGACATGCTGACCGATCCGGACATGAAGGAATTTGCGCAGGAAGAAATTGCGGCGGCCAAGGCGCGCACCGCGCAGCTGGAAATCGACTTGCAGAAAATGCTGTTGCCGAAAGATCCGAACGACGAGCGCAACATCTTCCTCGAAATCCGCGCCGGCACCGGCGGCGACGAATCAGCGCTGTTCGCGGCCGACCTGCTGCGCATGTACACGCGCTTCGCCGAACGCAACCGCTGGCAGGTCGAGATCGTCTCCGCTTCGGAATCGGAACTCGGCGGCTATCGCGAAGTGATTGCGCGCATCATCGGCCACGGCGCCTACTCGAAGCTGAAATTCGAATCCGGCGGCCATCGCGTGCAGCGCGTGCCGGTGACCGAAACCCAAGGCCGCATCCACACTTCAGCCTGCACCGTCGCGGTGATGCCGGAAGCCGATGAGGTGGAAGACGTCGATATCAATCCGGCCGACCTGCGCATCGACACTTTCCGCGCATCCGGCGCCGGCGGCCAGCACATCAACAAGACCGATTCCGCCGTGCGAATCACCCACCTGCCGAGCGGCATCGTGGTCGAATGCCAGGACGATCGCAGCCAGCACAAGAACAAGGCTTCGGCGCTGAAAGTGCTGGCGGCGCGCATCAAGGATGTGCAGCTGCGCGAGCAGCAGTCGAAGGAAGCGGCCACGCGCAAGTCACTGATCGGTTCGGGCGACCGCAGCGAACGCATCCGCACCTACAATTTCCCACAGGGCCGCATGACCGATCACCGCATCAACCTGACGCTATACAAGCTGGACTTCATCATGGACGGCGATCTGAACGAGCTGACCAATGCGCTGGCTGCCGAGCACCAGGCCGAGCTGCTGGCGGCGCTGGCGGAAGCGGGTTGAGCGAATTCGCGGTAGGCTTCTGCTGCGCAAAATTTTTCCAGGAACCGCAATGAACAAATCCAAACCCGTCCTGCTTGCCGTCGCCTTCATCTGCCTGGCCCTGCTTGGCGCCGCGCTCTACCTGCAGCATGTGGAAAACATGCGGCCCTGCCCGCTGTGCGTGATCCAGCGCTACGCGTTTGCCGCGGTGGCAATCATCAGCCTGATCACCGCGTTCCTGCCGCGCGGCGCAATGAAACCGGGCGCGCTGCTGGCCGCGCTTTCCTCGCTGGCCGGCGCCGGCATCGCCTGCTGGCACATCTACATCAAGGCGCACCCGACGGTTTCCTGCGGCATCGACCCGATGGAAACGGCGCTGAACAGGATCGCGACCGCCAAGCTGCTGCCTTTCCTGTTCCAGGCCGACGGCCTGTGCACCACCGAATACGCGCCGATCTTCGGCCTGTCGCTGCCGCAATGGGCACTGGTCTGGTTCGTGATCCTGGCGATTGCCTTGCTGTACACCGCGTTCCGCCGCCGCTGATCGCAGGCCGACATGCCGATTTTTCAGGCTGGCGAATCGATCGCCGCTGTGCTGCGCGGACAACGCGTGCCGCTGCCGCAACTGGAAGTGCGCATGCTGCTGGAACACGTTGTCCGGCTGACGCGCGTGCAGATGATCACGCAAGCGGAACGCCCGTTGAGCGCAGACGAAGCGCGGCAGTTCGATACGCTGTGCGCGCGCCGTATCGCCGGCGAACCGATGGCCTACCTGCTCGGCGAACGCGAGTTCTACGGGCTGGCTTTGCAAGTCGATCCCAACGTGTTGATTCCGCGTCCGGAAACCGAATTGCTGGTGGAACTGGCCCTGCAGCATCTGCCGCCGAACGGCCGTGTGCTCGACATGGGGACCGGCTCCGGCGCGATCGCGGTCGCGATTGCGCACGCGCGGCCGGATGCGCAAGTATCGGCGCTCGACGCAAGCATGCCGGCCTTGCAGGTCGCACAGGCAAATGCAGCGCGCCACGGCGTGCGGGTCCGGTTCGTACACAGCGACTGGTTTGCGGCGATTGATGGCGAACGCTTCGACCTGATCGTTTCCAATCCCCCTTACATTGTCGCCGGAGACCGCCATTTATCCGAGGGCGACCTGCGCTTCGAACCGATCGACGCGCTCACCGACCACGCCGACGGCTTGTCGGCGCTGCGTACGATCAGCACCGGCGCGGCGGCGCACCTGATCCCAGACGGCTGGCTATTGATGGAACATGGCTACGATCAGGCGCAGCCGGTGCGCGCGCTGCTCGATGCAGCCGGCCTCGGCAAAGTGCAAAGCTGGCGCGACCTGGCGGGAATCGAAAGAGCGAGCGGCGGGCAGATTACCGCGCCGGTTTGAGGCTCAGGCGGCCAGCGCCTTTTCCAGCAACTCGTGCAGCGCAGCGAATTCGGGCTCGCCGACATAGCGCTTGATGATCTCGCCCTTCTTGTTGACCACCAGCGTGGTCGGTGTCAGTTGCACATCGCCGAAGGCTTTCGCCAGTTTTCCTTGTGTGTCGAGCGCCACCGTAAACGGCAGCTTGCGCGTCTCGGCGAAATTCAGCACATAGTTCGGCGGATCGTAGGACATCGCAACGCCGACATATTGCAAGCCCTGCGACTTGTACTTGTTGTAGGTGGCAACCATGTCCGGCATTTCCTTCACGCAGGTCGTGCATGAAGTGGCCCAGAAATTGATCATCACGACCTTGCCGCGCAAATCCTGCGACGTGATTTTCTGTCCCTGCAGACTGACGAAGGTCACGTCGGGAATCACCTCGCGCTGCGAAACCGACCAGTAGCCGACTACAGCCAGCATCGCGACGATGAGTGCGGCCAGCAGCTTGAGCCGGAAACCTTTGGAAGCAGCAGATGTTTGCATGGTGGAATCTACCGTAGGTGACTGTGGCTATTATAGTCAGATCAGCGCGACGTGCCGGCAATGAAAAAGGCCGCACCCTGCGGCGCGGCCTCTGTTCACATCGCTGCGAGGCTTATTTGGCCTGCGTATTCTGTGTATTTTCCGGCGTCGTGCTGAGGCGCCTGTATTCCTCGTCGCTGATGTATTCGAATACCTTCACCACGCGGCTGACGCCGGGAACGCCGCGCGCAATTTCCGCCGCCAGGTTGCCTTCGTTCTGCGTGACGCGCCCCATCAGATAGACGTCGCCGCGTTCGGTGACAACCTTGATCGAATTGGCCGACAGCGTCTTGTTGTCGACGAAGGAAGCCTTGACCTTGCCGGTGATGAAAGCGTCATTGGAGCGCGAGGTCAGGCTGGACGGACCGAGGATCGCCAGTTCGTTCACCACCGATTCCACATTCTGGATGCCGGCGACTTCCCGCTCGACCGCGGCCTTCATCGCTTCGTCGCGCACTTCGCCGGTCAGCAGCACCTTGCGGTTGAAGGCAGTGACGTTGACGTGGCCGGCGTCGCCGACGATATTGGGCAAGCGGGTTTCCGCTTTCACCAGGATCGTCTTGTCCTCGGTTTGCGCACCCAGCGTGCGCCGATCGGTCGCGGCCAGCGTGCCGACCACCGCGCCGGCGGCCACGAGTCCGAAGCAACCCTGCAGACTGAGCGCGGTCATGCCGCACAGCAGCGCGCGCGCCGCAAGTTGGACTGCACCTGGATACTGACGCGTTTTACTCATTCCCTTCTCCTCCAAATAGCGCGACGTCGATGCCGTCGCACAAACAATGCAGCGTTAACAAATGCACTTCCTTGATGCGGGAGGTGCGGTCATGCGGTACGCAAATGTGCACATCCGCGTCGGTAATCAGTCGGCCGACGAGACCGCCGCCCTTGCCCGTTAATGCCACCACGCGCATGTCGCGTTCCAGCGCGGCTTCGATCGCGGCGGCAACATTGGCGGAACGGCCGGAAGTCGACAAGGCCAGCAGCACATCGCCTGGCTGGCCGAAGGCCTGCACCTGCTTGCTGAAGATTTCCTGATAGCTGTAGTCGTTGCCGATCGCCGTCAGGATCGCGGTGTCCGTGGTCAGCGCCATCACGGGCAGCGGCAGGCGCTCGCGCTCGAAACGCCCCACCAGCTGCGCCGCGAAGTGCTGGCACTCGGCAGCGGAGCCGCCATTGCCGCACGCAAGAATCTTGTTTCCGTTAGACAAGGCGGCAAACATTAGTTCAACCGCCTGCTCGATGGGCTGCGCCAGCACCGAAGCGGCCTGCATTTTCAGTTCAGCGCTTTCGTGGAAGTGACTGAGGATACGTGGATTGATCATGATGCGGGGATTATAGAGCAGGCCTTCACGCATCTCGCTTAAGCGCAGCGGATTATTGCTCAATCGCGTTTTTCAGCCAGACCGTTTCCTCGCCGTCGATGGCGATGACGTCGAAACGGCAGGGCGGCGGCATGCGATAACGCTGCAAATAGTGCTGGGCCGCCGCGATCAGCCGCCTCTGCTTGGCCGGCGTGATGCTGGCAGCAGCGCCGCCGTGCAGCTTGTCGGCGCGTTTGCGGACTTCCACGAACACCAGCGTCTCGCCATCCTGCATCACCAGATCGATCTCGCCGCCCTTGCAGCGGAAATTGCGTTCCGCCAGCGCCAGCCCGCGCTGCTGCAGCCAGGCCAGCGCGGCATCCTCCCCCGCTTGGCCGACGACCTGCTTTGTCGTGCGCGGACGCGGGAAGGCAGGCGCGCGCATGGTGTTCAGCGGGCGTCCAGCACCTGCACCTTGCCGTCCTGGTACACAGCCGGCTGTTCGACACGCTGGAACTTCGGCGCGCCTTGCCCGAAATGCACGCTCAGGTTGCCGGTGACGCCGTCTAGGCGAAAGTCGGTCTGATGCGCCGCAACGTTGCGCACCACGCGGTAAGCATCGATGCCCAGCGCATACAAGCGTTCCAGATCGGCGTTGCGCAGCGGTTGTTCGCCGGTCTGCGGCTGACGCGGATAAGCCATGACCGCAGGATGATCCGGCTGCAGCTGCCACGGCATATCGATCAGGCGCACGCCGTTCATCGAATTCAGCGGCGGCGCGCCGGCCCAGCCTTCCAGCGTCAGCGGATTCAGCTGCGAGGTGCCGACCATCTGCACTTCGTTGCCGATCGCGTTGCGTAATTGTTCTGCCTGTGCGGCATCGAGTGCAACGAACAGCAGCGATGGCTTCTCGTTCTGCAGGCGTTTCTTCAGCTGCAGCAAAGCATCGGCGTCGAGATAACCATCCGTCAGACTGATCTGCAGCAGATCCGCTTCCAGGCCGTGGCTGCGCCACTGCATCGCGAAGGCGCCGGCTGCGCGACGCTGCCATGCGGTGCTGGTGGAGATGACGAAAGCGCTGGCGCCGCGCTTGGCCATCCAGTCCGCCACCTGCCGCGCCTCGTCCTCGATCGACAGGCCGATCTGCAGCATGTTGGAAGGCGCCGCGATTTCCGGCTCGCCCACTGCGCTCAGCTGCGTCAGCGCGATGGTCGGCTTCACCACAGCATGCTCCTGCACGATGGCGACCGCGCCGCTGCGCGTCAGCGGACCGACCACAATGTCATTGTCCTGCACTGCCTGCTGGTAGCCGGCCAGCACGTCCTGCGGGGCATCGCTGGTGTTGATGACATTGACGACGAAATTGTCCGGCTGCTGTGCGTGCGCGGCCATGAAGCCGGCGCGCACCGCATCGGACACCTGCACCAGCATGCGGCCCGGCAGCAGCAAGGCAATACGGGTGGGCGGTTGAACAGGGGTGAAAACCGGCATGGTGACCGCTTCGGTGACGGTCGTCTTGTTTTGCTCCGACACGGGCGCAGACGGCGCAGCGACCTCAGACGCCGGCGCGCTGCGCACCGGTTTCGCGGGTACACTGTCGACCACGGGAGCGGGTTGGTTCAAGTCAATGCTGGTGCATGCGTTCAGGCCGCAAATTGCCGCAGCGATCAGCACCCATCTTCCGATTATTTTTCCCGACATTCCATTCTCCAATGACGCAATCCATCGATGATCTGTCCGCCGTGTCGGCGCTTGCTTCCAGCGTGGTGCAAGATCTAACGCAGCAGACTTATCCCGCAGCCACATTATATGTGGTGGCCACGCCGATCGGAAACGTCGGCGATATCTCGCTGCGCGCGCTGCATGTCCTGTCGCTGGTCGATGCAGTGGCCTGCGAAGACACGCGCAATACCGCGCAGCTGCTACATCGCTATGGTCTGTCCAAGCAACTGGTCGCCGCGCATCAGCATAACGAGCGCGAAGTCGCCGCGCGCCTGATCCAGCGGCTGCAGGCGGGGGAACGCATCGCCCTGGTATCCGACGCCGGTACGCCAGCCGTTTCCGATCCGGGCGCGCGCATCGTTGACGCCGTGCGCAATGCCGGCCTGCGCGTCATGCCGCTGCCCGGCGCATCGGCCGCGCTTGCTGCACTGTCCGCCAGCGGTTTGATGAGCGATCAGTTCCATTTCGTCGGCTTCCTGCCCGCCAAATCGAAACAACGCGAGACCGTGCTGCATGCGTTGAAAACCCATGCAGCGACCATTGTGCTGTACGAAGCGCCGCATCGGATTGCGGAAACCGTGGCGGCGCTGGCCGCAGTATTCGAGCCGGCACGGCAGATCGTCTTCGCGCGCGAACTGACCAAGCTGTTCGAAGAAACCCATCGCTGTGCGCTGGCCGACGCTGGCGCATGGATCGCGGCCGACCCGCACCGCCAGAAAGGCGAATTCGTGATCCTGCTGGAAGGCGCGGCGGCCGCCGCCGAACAGGATGATGCGGAAGCCGATCGCATCCTGACCATTCTGCTGCAGGAATGCCCCCTCAAGCAGGCAGCCGGTCTGGCCGCGCAGATCACCGGCCGCAAGAAGAATGCACTGTACGACCGTGCGCTGCAGCTGAAAGCGGACAGCGAAGGCGATGCCTAACGTTGCACGATGAAGGGCTTGCTCGCGCCGGACTGCTGCACTTGCAGCGCCGCGGCGGCCGCCTCCTCGCGACTGGCGAACGGACCGCTGTAGACGCGATACAGGTTGCTGGAAGGTTCGATCCGCACTTGCGGCAGCGCGCCGCCGAGATCCTGCGCCAGCCGGGCCCGCACCGCTTCCGCACTCGCCATCTGTGAATACGCACCGAACTGCAGGTAAAAGCCGGGCGCCCGCGCTGCAGCCGCGGATGGTGCCGGCGCGGCCGGTGCGGTAGCAGCAGCCGGCATCAGGCCCGCATCAAGCGGCGTCACGTCGACGGAGGGCACCACCACGGCGGCAGGCGCAGTTGCGTTATCCGCCGCTTGCGCCGTTACCGGCGCGCCCTTGTCCCTGGCCGCCAGAATTTCCTCGATATCGGCCGGCAGCAGACGTTCGACTTCCAGCTGCGCGCTGCCATGACCGATGTATCCGAGCTTCAGCGCCGCCGTATAGGAAAGGTCGATGATGCGGTTCGAACGGAACGGCCCGCGATCGTTGACGCGCACGATGACCTGCTTGCCGTTGCTCAGGTTGGTTACGCGCGCGTACGAGGGAATCGGCAGCACCGGCGATGCGGCAGTCATCTTGTACATGTCGTACAGTTCGCCGGACGAGGTCTTCTGACCGTGGAATTTCTTGCCGTACCAGCTGCCGTAACCGCGCTGCTTGTACGGACGGTCATCGGTAATCGGCACATAGCGCGTGCCGAACACGACATAGGGACTGTTGCCGCGCTTCGCATACGGCTCGATCTTCGGCACTGGGTCGGGCACGCTTTCGAGCCCATCCGGAATATTGTCCCCAGGGCCGTCGTCCAGATAGTAGCCGCCGCGTCCGGAGCCGGCCGCGGGCAGTGCCGGGTAGCTTGATTTGGACGAAGCCTTGGGCGCGCCCTCGACTGGTGCCGTGTTGTTCGGCACGCTGCTGCAGGCGGCCAAGCCCAGTAAAAACAGTATCGATAAAACGCGTTGGCTGGCGTGCGGCCGCAATTGCATCGTTTGCTCCCGGTATGTCGTGAAGTGTCTGATGCAGAGCCGTCGGGACGACCTCAGCTCTGCATCAGCTTGCGGTGGCGCTGTATGCTCATCAGGATGCCGGCACCGAGGCCCAGCGTCGTGAACGCCGTGCCGCCATAGCTGACAAAGGGCAGCGGCACGCCGACCACCGGCAGAATACCACTGACCATGCCCATGTTCACGAACGCGTAGGTGAAGAAGATCAGTGTGATCGCGCCGGCCAGCAGGCGTGTGAACAAGGTCGGCGCGTTAGCGGCGATCACCATGCCGCGGCCGATCAGCAGCAGGTACAGCACCAGCAGGATGGCATTGCCAATCAGGCCGAATTCCTCGGAAAAGACGGCGAAGATGAAGTCGGTGGTGCGCTCTGGGATGAATTCCAGATGTGCCTGCGTGCCATTCAACCACCCCTTTCCGGTGATGCCGCCGGAACCGATGGCGATCGTCGACTGGATGATGTGGAAGCCCTTGCCGAGCGGATCGGTGGTCGGGTCGATCAGCGTCAGCACGCGCGCGCGCTGGTAGTCGTGCAGCATGTGCCACACCACCGGCATGCTGGCGCCCGCGGCGATGATACCGGCGGCGATCACCTTCCACGACAGGCCGGCGAGAAAGATTACATAGAAGCCTGCCGCCAGCACCAAGAGCGAGGTGCCGAGATCCGGCTGGCGCATGATCAGGCCGACCGGCACGATCAGCAGCAGGCCGGCCACCACGAACTCGCGCCAGCGCGTCAATCCCTCGCGCTTCTGGAAAAACCACGCAAGCATCATCGGCATCGCGATCTTCATGATTTCGGACGGCTGGATGATCACGCCGATATTGACCCAGCGCCGCGCGCCATTCTTGATCAACCCGAACATCGCTACCGCGATCAGCAAGGCGACGCCGAGCATGTACAGGGGCACCGCGAAACGCATCAGTGTCTGCGGCGGCACCAGTGCGGCAATCCACATCACGACCAGCGCAATCGCGATGTTGCGCATGTGATCTTCAAAGCGCCCTGGGAAATCAATGCCGGCCGAATACAGCGTGAACGAGCCGACGACCAGGATCAGGCAGACGAACAGCATCAGGGTACCGTCGAACACCTGCAGGTAGGGCTGGATAATTTGTCCGGGCGAACGTTTATTCATGGTACCGCCGATCGATCAATGGCGCGCCAGCCGATTGCATAAGCGCACGCCTCATTCCACCACCTCGTTTGGCGCCGGTGCCGGAGCGGGCGCCTTGTCAGCCGGCTTGACGGCCGGCAGCTTGCCGAGCAGGTAATAGTCGAGCGCGGCACGCGCGATCGGCGCTGCCGATTGCGCACCGAAGCCGCCATTCTCGACGATCACCGCCAGTGCAATCCGCGGATTGTCCGCCGGGGCGAACGCGGTATACAACGCATGGTCCAGGTGGCGGTCCTGCATGTTCTTGGCATTGTATTTTTCGTTCTGCTTGATGCCGATCACCTGCGCGGTGCCGGTCTTGCCGGCCGATACGTATTCGGCGCCGGCAAAGGCGCGCGCCGATGTGCCTTCCTTGGTCACGCCGATCATCGCGTGCTTGATGACATCAATGTTTTCCTGCTTCAGCGGGATGCGATAACTTTCCTTCGGCACCGTCAGCGTGCGCTTGTGCGTCAGCGCATCCTCGACGATTTTCACCAGATGCGGTTTCATCACCACGCCATTGTTGGCGAGGATCGCCACTGCATTCGCCATCTGCAGCGGCGTAAACGAGTTGTAACCCTGGCCGATGCCGAGCGAGATGGTTTCGCCGGCGTACCAGCGCTTCTGCTCCGGCCGGCGATAGGATTCGGCTTTCCAGGCGGTGGACGGCAGCACGCCGGTGCGTTCGTACCGCAGGTCGATGCCGGTCTTCTGACCGAAGCCGAACGGCTTCATGAAATCGTGGATCGCGTCGACGCCGAGTTCGTTGGCGAGGATGTAGTAATACGTATCGCAGGACTGCACGATGGACTTGTACATGTCGACGATGCCGTGGCCCCCTTCCTTGTCGTCGCGGAACCGGTGGCCGCCGAACATGAAATACCCGGGGTCGGCAATCGCGTCAGACGGCTTGCGCTTGCCCAGTTCCAGTGCAGCCAGCGCCATGAATGGCTTGTAGGTCGAGCCCGGCGGATAGGCGCCGGACAGCGGACGGTTCAGCAGCGGGTGGTCCGGCGAATTGTTCAGCGCGTCCCAGTTTTGCTGGTCGATGCCTTCGACGAACAGGTTGGGATCGAAATTCGGCATCGATACGTAGGCGAGAATGTCGCCGGTCGATGGTTCGATCGCGATCAACGCGCCGCGCCGGTTGCCGAAAGCCTGCTCGACGACTTTCTGCAGGCCGATGTCGATCGACAGGATCAGGTTGTCGCCCGGCACCGCCGGCGTGCGCGACAGCGTACGCACCGGACGTCCGCCGGCCGACACTTCCACCTCTTCGTAACCGGTGGTGCCGTGCAGCTGACTCTCGTAGCTTTTCTCGATGCCTTCCTTGCCGATATGTTCGGTGCCGCGGTAGTTGGTGGCGTCGTCGCCATCCTCGATTTCCGCCTCGTCCCTCGCATTGATGCGGCCGATGTAGCCGATCACATGCGAAGCGACGGCACCGAGCGGATACTGGCGGAACAGGCGCGCCTGGATTTCGACACCGGGAAAGCGGTAGCGCTGCGCAGAAAAGCGTGCGACTTCCTCGTCCGACAGGCGTACCCGGATCGGCGAGCTGCCGAGATTGCGCGATTCTTCCTGCAGCTTCTTGAAGCGCTTGCGGTCGCGCGGCTGGATGTCGACGATGGTCGCCAGCTGGTCGATCAGGTCATCCAGGTTTCCCTTGATCTTGGACGGCGTGATTTCGAGCGTATAGGCGGAATAGTTGCGCGCCAGGACCACGCCGTTGCGGTCGAGGATCAGGCCGCGGTTCGGCACGATGGGCACCACCGAAATGCGGTTGTCCTCGGCTTGCGCGACATAGTCCTTGTGCTTGTACACCTGCAGCCAGACGAAGCGCGCCAGCAGGCAGGCGAACAGGATGAACACCACCGCACCGGCCACCGACAGGCGCACGCGGAACTGGTGGACTTCGCGTTCGGTATCTTTTAACTCAGTCATGCTCGCCCGTCACCGAAAAGCGATGTCCGACGCGTGTCATCGTGCAGGGTCATCAGATCGGCCGCGTATCGTCGCGGTCGATGGCGCGGCGCTGCGGCGCCAGCAACAGCCAGGTCAGCACCGGCCACAATGCCGCCGAGATGAAACTTTCGGCAAAATACAGCCAGCCCGGGAAACGGCCGCCGACCAGCAGGCGCACCACCAGCGACACGAACTGCGCCAGCAGCAACAGCGGCAGCACGTGCAGCGCCTGCATGCCGGTCGGGAACCACAGCACGCGGCGATGGATCATGATCGCGAAATACGACAGCAGCGTGTAGGCCAGCGCATTCTCGCCCAGCAGCGAGGCATCGTGCACGTCCATCAGCAGCCCCATGAAAAACGCGAGGCCGATACCGACCTTGCGCGGCTGGTGAATGCTCCAGAACACCAGGATCATGGCGACGAAATCGGGAATGCCGACCCAACGTCCCCACGGCAGCAGGTTGAGCACGAAGCCCGCGATCAGACTGGCCGCGATGAACAGCGGACTGACCGGCAGCAGGATGTAATGCGGATTCTGGTTGGGCGTCATCGTTCGATCTCCGCCGGCAAGTCGGGAGAAGGTACCGGCTCCACGCTTTCCGTGCCCTTGGCGCTGCCGGGCCGGCTTGACGCGTGCTTGAGGAAACTGCTTTTGCCGCCCTTTTCCTTCTCTTCAGCCGGGCGTGCCGGCAATCCGGATTCCGTCAGCAGGATCAGCAACTGGCGGTTGCGATTGACGCCGGCGATCGGCTCGCACAGGATGCGCGCAAACGCATCGGCCGATTTGGTGTCGACCTGCACCACCTTGGCGACTGCCAGACCGGCCGGATAGACGCCGTCGATGCCGGAAGTCACCAGCACATCGCCCTTCTGGATATCGGCGCTGGACGGCATGAAGCGCAGGTCCAGCATGTTGGACTGGCCGCGGCCGTAGGTCACGCTGCGCAGTCCGCTGCGCACCACCTGCACCGGGATCGTCTGGTCCTTGTCGGTCAGCAGCGTCACTTCGGACGTGAACGGAAACACGCGCGTCACCTGTCCGACCACGCCCGCGTGATCGATCACCGGCTGGCCGAGCATCACGCCATGCTTGCTGCCGCGATCGAGCACGATCTTGCGCGTGAACGCGTCGCGCGTGTCGTACAGGATTTCACCGAGGATGGATTTGACCGGCAGTTGCTGGCTGGTGCCGAGCAGGCTGCGCAACTGGTTGTTTTCGGCCTGCAGCTGCTGGCCCTGCTGCAGCGCGCGCGCATCCAGCGTCTGCTGCCTGCGCAGCTTTTCGTTTTCGCGCTTCAGTTCGGACAGCGAGACGAAATAACCGCCGATGGCGTACGCCGCATCGCGCGGCATCATCGCAACCACTTCCAGCGGGTACAACACGGTGCCGACCGTCTGCCGCACGACGGACAGCGTGCGCATGCGCGAATCGACCACCAGCAGCACCAGTGAGATCACGGCGAAAAAGATCATTTTTGCCCGCGCCGAAGCACCTTGCTTGAAAAGCGGTGGTGGGCTGTATTCCATTTAGGGCCTGGCGAACCTGCGGGAGAGTCCCGCACCTTCGCAGCCTGGGCAGGCCGTCGACGGCGCGGGAAATTGTGTTTCGATGACACCGGTCATGTCACTGCATCCGGATGGATATCGGCGTCGCGATTATTCGTAGGAGAAGATCGAGCCGAGCTTGTCCATCCGCTCCAGCGCCATGCCGGAACCGCGCACCACGCAGGTCAGCGGATCTTCGGCGACGATCACCGGCAGGCCGGTTTCTTCCATCAGCAGGCGATCCAGATCGCGCAGCAGCGCGCCGCCGCCGGTCAGCATCATGCCCTTCTCGGCGATGTCGGCGCCCAATTCAGGCGGTGTCTGCTCCAGCGCGTTCTTGACGGCGGAGACGATGTTGTTGAGCGGATCAGTCAGCGCTTCCAGGATCTCGTTGCTGGAAATCGTGAACGAGCGAGGAATGCCTTCGGACAGGTTGCGGCCCTTGACTTCCATCTCGCGCACTTCCGAACCTGGGAAGGCGGAACCGATTTCCTTCTTGATCGCCTCGGCGGTCTGTTCACCGATCAGCATGCCGTAGTTGCGGCGGATGTAGTTGACGATCGCTTCGTCGAACTTGTCGCCGCCGACGCGGATCGAACCTTTGTACACCATGCCGCCCAGCGAGATGATGCCGACTTCGGTCGTGCCGCCGCCGATATCGACCACCAT
>DATMTZ010000456.1:0-2239 GCA_035563975.1 Oxalicibacterium sp.
GACGGCGCCGGCGGGTACGGTCATGCCCGTCTCGCTTTCATCGCGCGTAAATTCCTGCGGGATCACGGTGTCGCAGCCGTCCGGCATGACGGCGCCGGTCATGATGCGCACGCATTCGCCTGCGCCGACCTTGCCGTCATAGGCGCGGCCGGCATAGGCGGTCGCCACGACCTTGAACTGGCGGTCTTCCTGACCAAGATCGCTGCCGCGCAGCGCATAGCCGTCCATCGCCGAATTGTCGTGGGAGGGCACATTGATCGGCGAAACGATATCGGCCGCCAGCACACGGTCCAGCGCGCTGCGGATCGCGACTTTTTCGATGGCCGCGATCGGCTGCACGAATTGCCGGATGATGTTTTGCGCGTCGGCGACCGGCAGGGCGTCCGGATCGTAGTCGGACAGGCAGCTGATGACGCTGGAAAGCGTGGCGGCGGGAGAGGGAGTGGACATCGTCAGTTCGGCTTAACGGGTTGGCTCACAGGGAGGACAAGGCGGGACTATTACGGCGCATCATATTGGCGCAGTTCGTCCAGCGTATTGATATTGCGGAAGGCATCCTCGTCTTGAAAATGGACTTCCACCGCTTTCAGCGACGCATACCATTTCTCGAACTTGCGGCCGCCTTCCTGCAGATAGTGCGTCAGGTGCGGCAGCAGCGATGCCTTGGCCAGGCAGAATACGGGGTGCGGCTGGCGTGTTGCGCCTTCGCCGGTGACGGCGACGGCGACATCCGCACCGTTCGCTTCCAGCGCTTCGCCCAGGCGCTGCACCAGATCGGTCGGCAGGAAAGGCGAATCGCAGGGCGCACTGACCAGATAATCGGTTTCGCAATGGACCATGCCAGTGTGCAACCCGGCCAGCGGACCGGCAAAATCCGGCATTTCGTCCGGCCAGACCGGCACGCCGAAGCCCTCGTACGGGCCGAGATTCTGGTTGGCATTGATCATCACGGGACCGACCTGCGGCGCCAGGCGCATCAGCACGTGCATCGCCATCGGCGCGCCGCGGAAATTCTGCAGACCCTTGTCGACGGTGCCCATGCGGGTGCCGCGGCCGCCTGCCAGGATGAGTCCGGTGATTTGACTGGTATCCATTTGTTGTTGAGCTTGTCGATATCAGTGGAAAACGGTGGAGTAGCGGCGGCGGAATCAGCCGCCGATATAGGACATCTCGACCTTGGGTTTTGCCTGCGCGAGGTCGGTGTCTGCCGTACGCAATTCGGAATAGCGGTCGTCGCGCGCGCGCCAGATATGCGCGACCGCGGTGGAAATTTCCTCATCGGTCTTGCCGCCGCGCATCAGCGCGCGCAGGTCGTGGCCACCGGTGGCGAACAGGCAGGTGTACAGCTTGCCCTCGGTCGACAGCCGCGCGCGCGTGCAATCCGCGCAGAAGGCTTGCGTGACGCTGGAGATCACGCCGATTTCGCCGCTGCCGTCGGCATAGCGCCAGCGGCCGGCGGTTTCGCCGAGATAGTTGGCGGCGGCCGGTTCCAGCGGCATCGTCTCGCTGATGCGGCGCACCACTTCCGCCGACGGAATGACCTCATCCATTTTCCAGCCGTTGGAGGCGCCGACGTCCATGTATTCGATGAAGCGCAGGATGTAGGGCGAACCTTTGAAATGCTGCGCCATCGGCACGATCTGCTGATCGTTCATGCCACCCTTGACCACCATGTTGATCTTGATCGGCCCGAGGCCGACACGCTGCGCGGCTTCGATGCCTTCCAGCACGTCGTTCACCGAGAAATCGACGTCATTCATGCGGCGGAAGATCGCGTCGTCGATCGCATCCAGCGACACCGTCACGCGTTTCAGGCCGGCATCCTTCAGCGCCTGCGCCTTGCGCGCCAGCAGCGAACCATTGGTGGTCAGCGTCAAATCCAGTTCGCGGCCGTCCGGCGTGCGCAGCGCAGCCAGCATCTCGACCAGTTTCTCGACGTTCTTGCGCAGCAGCGGCTCGCCGCCGGTCAGACGGATCTTCTCGACGCCGTGCGCAACGAACAGCGAGGCGACGCGCGTGATTTCCTCGAAGGACAGCAGCGAAGAATGCGGGAGGTAGGGGTAATCCTTGTCGAACACTTCCTTCGGCATGCAATACACGCAGCGGAAATTGCAGCGGTCAGTGATCGAGATCCGCAAGTCGTGCAGCGGCCGCGCGCGCGCGTCGGTCAGCAGCCCGGTCGGCGCTTCGAGGTGCGCCGGAATGATCGGTATCCGGTTGAGATAGCGATGGTCGGCAA
>DATMTZ010000457.1:0-2345 GCA_035563975.1 Oxalicibacterium sp.
GCCAGTCCTTGCGTTCGATGATGTCGGCCGACAGCGCGCTGACCGGAGACAGATTGAACACGGACACCCCACGCTCGCGCCACAGCGGCGACGCAAAGCGGAATGACGGCTCGATGAACTTCGGAAAGTTGCGCGTCAGCCGGCTGGTCTGCGGCTTGCCGCCTTCATCGTAGAATCGCAATCCGCCCTGCACGGTCAGGTCCAGCCCATGCACGTAGACCTCGCGCGCGCCGCCGGACATCAGGACCTGCAGCGCCGCATAGGCCACGGTATCGGCATCGAACACGCCCAGCGACGCATTGAAGCTGTAGCCGAGCCCCTGTTTGGCGTCCAGCAGTTCAACATCGGGCGAGGCGGCGGCAATGCGCTTGAGCACTGCTGGCGCAACGCTGCGCTCGTAGGCGCGCCGGGAGATCAGCTCGATGATGCAGATTCGGCAGCGGATTTGCTCCTGCGGAATGCCCTGCATGATGTAGCGCAGAACCTCCGGAAATACGTACAGCGTCAGGTCGCGCCCGACGATATCGCGCACCAGCTCAATGCGGTCCCGCACGAAGTTCTGGTCGATGATGCAGTAATACTTGAACTGCAGGTCGAACTTGCGCGACAGCGCGATGGAGCCATTGACGCCCATCGCCACGCCGATATCCATGCGGTCGTACGGAATCTCGGCGATCGAAGGGCCGCTCAGGATCAGGTGCACCACCTTGTCGGCAGGGTCGTAGCCCTGCGACAAGGGAGTGATGCGCAATGAACGGCCGAATGCACGATAGGCGCTGATTGCGCCATCCTTGTCCCGCCAGATCCGCACGAATGGCCACAGATGCTGATTGTGCCGCTGCGTGCGCGAACGCAGCATGCGGAAAAGCTTGCGGACAAACCGGTCGGCCCGCCCGCCGCCCACGTGATCGGAGGGAGGAGAAAACATCGAGTCGTTCATCTACTAACCAGACAGGCCTGCCCGCAACTGCACTTAACCGCCCCGGACCAGCGAAGCAATGGCGTCACCGACCTCGGCTGTCGAAGCGTTGCCTTTCATATCCCGCGTCCGCGGGCCATCGGCCAGCACGGTTTCGATTGCCTTGACCACGGCGGCCGACGCGTCGGGATACCCCAAGAAATCCAGCATCAATGCCCCGCTCCAGATCTGTCCGATGGGATTGGCGATGCCCTTGCCATAAATGTCCGGCGCAGAGCCATGCACCGGTTCGAAGAGCGACGGAAATTT
Source organism: Oxalicibacterium sp. (assembly GCA_035563975.1). Lineage (GTDB taxonomy): Bacteria > Pseudomonadota > Gammaproteobacteria > Burkholderiales > Burkholderiaceae_D > Oxalicibacterium. Next base: position 1,229 of record DATMTZ010000457.1, read on the forward strand.
CCGTTCCGGATTCAGGTTCGCCGACGGCGCAATGCCGATGGTGCCCGTGCAAGCCGGCCCCAGGTCGGACAGGATATCGCCGAACAGGTTGGAAGCCACCACCACATCGAACCAGTCCGGATGCTGCACGAAGTGCGCGCACAGAATGTCGATGTGGTATTTGTCCCAGCGCACATCGGGATAGTTCCCGGCCATGTCGGCAACGCGCTCGTCCCACCAGGGCATCGAGATGGAAATGCCGTTGGACTTGGTTGCGGCTGTCAGGTGCTTGCCGCGCTTTTGCGCCAGCTCGAATGCGAACTTCAGCACGCGCTCGGCGCCGATGCGCGTGAAGACGCTTTCCTGGATGACCACTTCGCGGTCGGTGCCCTCGAACAGGCGGCCGCCGCTATTGGAGTATTCGCCTTCCGTGTTCTCGCGCACGATGAAGAAATCGATCTCGCCAGGCTTGCGATCGGCCAGCGGCGAGGGCACGCCGGGCATCAGCCGCACCGGACGCAGATTGATGTACTGATCGAATTCGCGGCGGAACTTGAACAGCGAGCCCCACAGCGCCTCGTGATCGGGCACCGTGGCGGGCCAACCGATCGAGCCGAAGAAAATGGCCTCGTGCTGGCCGATCTGGTCCTTCCAGTCGTCCGGCATCATCTTGCCGTGCTTGGCGTAGTAGTCGCAGCTCCAGTCGAAATGGTCCCACTGGAAGTCGATGCCGAACCGCGTCGCCACGGCATCCAGCACCTTCAAACCTTCCGGCACGACCTCCTTGCCGATTCCGTCTCCTGGGAGCACTGCAATTTTGTGTTTCTTAGCCACCGTGTCTTCCTTTGGTTTTCATTGATACACCGCCCGCAATCTTAGGCATAAATATGCGCAACACAAATACCCCACCCCCAAATGGATGGCGCAATGGACAGCGGCATTAGACGACCAGCACCCTTGCGGCTCAGCGCCGGCCCTTCGATCCCAGCAACGACCCCAGGATGCCCCGCGTCAGTTCCCGCGCGATGGAACGGGCCGAGCTTTTGGCGATGGTCTGCACCACGCCGTCGCGCTTGCCGCCGCGCGGTCCGGTCGATCCGAACAGCACGTCCTTCAGGCTGTCCATCAGCCCGCCGCT
>DATMTZ010000458.1:0-2315 GCA_035563975.1 Oxalicibacterium sp.
TTCGCAGCCATATATTGTCGCGCGCATGATCGAAGTGCTGCGCGACAACGACAAGGGCGGCGCACTGGACCGCGTGCTGGAAATCGGCACCGGCTGCGGCTACCAGGCGGCGGTCTTGTCGCTTGTGGCGAAGGAAGTCTATTCGATCGAACGCATCAAGGGTTTGCACGAACTCGCCAAATCCAATCTGCGCCCGATGCGGGTGGCCAACATCCGCTTGCATTACGGAGATGGTATGCTTGGCCTGCCGCAAGTCGCACCCTTCGACGGCATCATTCTGGCCGCGGCCGGACTGGAAGTGCCGCAGGCCTTGCTCGATCAAATGGCAATCGGCGGCCGTCTTGTCGCACCGGTCGGCGAACGCCACCAGGTCCTGCAATTGATCGAACGCACCGGCAAGTTCGAATGGCGGCGCTCGACGCTGGAAGATTGCCATTTCGTCCCGCTGCGCCCCGGCACCGTTGGCTAGATCCATGCAATACCGTAAAGAATTGAACGCAATGATGATGAAAAAACTTCGCCTGCCGGCTATCGCACTGCTTGCCGGCATGCTCACCGCCTGCGCTTCGACGCACAATGCCGCGCCCGTCGCGGAACGCAAGATCAGCGCCGCGCCGGCCAAGGCCAGCGACAATGCCGGCTACTACACGGTCAAGAAGGGCGACACGCTGTATCGCATCGCACTGGATTTCGGTCAGAACTACCGCGAGCTGGTGGCATGGAACAATCTTGCCGATCCGAACGACATCAAGGTCGACCAAGTGCTGCGCGTGGCGCCGCCGGATGCGGCCGCCAAACGGACCGCCAGCGGCGCACAGGTCGGCACGGTTGCTACGGCTTCGGGCGTGGAAACGCGTTCGCTGTCGGCGCCCCCATCGTCCGGTGTGCCGAACAAGAGTGCGCCGCACGGCGAGAAGCGCCTGTATTCCGATACCGCGCTGGCCGAGATGCAGAAACCGGATGGCGGCATTGCGCCGCCGACCAAGCCTGCTTCGGCTGTCGAGCCCGGCGCAAACGACAAGGCGGACAGCAATGCGGCGGAAGATGCGGTGGCATGGACCTGGCCGGCGGACGGCAAGCTGGTGGCCTCCTTCGATGAAGGGCGCAAGGGCATCGACATTGCCGGCAAGTCCGGCCAGCCGGTGCTTGCGGCCGGCTCCGGCAAGGTCATGTATGCCGGTAGCGGCATCCGCGGTTACGGCAACCTGGTGATCGTCAAGCACACCAACAACCTGCTGTCGGCCTATGCGCACAACAAGACCATCCTGGTGAAGGAAGGGCAGAGCGTCGCGAAGGGGCAGAAGATCGCGGAGATGGGCGACTCCGACGCCGATTCCGTCAAGCTGCACTTCGAGATTCGCCAGCAGGGCAAGCCTGTCGATCCAACGAAATTCCTGCCCAGCCGGTAAATGACAAGACATCGCGAGGGTCAGCCTGATGAAGACGAGGACGCGGATGCCTTTTCCGCCGAAGCGTCTTTCGAGCCCGATGGCGATGGCGACGAGCCGGTTCAACATGCCGACGCGGCGCTGGAGTCCGCACCGTCCGAAATCCGCGATGCCGTTGCCGGCATTGCCGAACTGAAAAAGGTGCTGGCAACCGAGCTGTCCACCGACGCCACCCAGCATTACCTGAACCAGATCGGCGCGCGGCCGCTGCTGACCGTGGCGGAAGAAGTGCATTACGCCACGCTCGCCAAGCAGGGTGATTTTGCCGCCCGGCAGAAGATGATCGAGCACAATTTGCGCCTGGTCGTGTCGATCGCCAAGCATTACATCAATCGCGGCGTCGTGCTGCTCGACCTGATCGAGGAAGGCAATCTCGGCCTGATTCGCGCCATCGAAAAATTCGAGCCGGAACGCGGCTTCCGTTTTTCCACCTACGCGACCTGGTGGATACGCCAGAGCATCGAACGTGCGATCATGAACCAGGCGCGCACCGTGCGCCTGCCGGTGCACGTGGTGCGCGAATTGAACCAGGCGCTGCGCGCCAAATTCCACCTGGAAGCGCAACATCACGACGGCAAGGATGCGACTGCGGAAGACATCGCGCACCTGATCGACCGCAGCGTCGAGGAAGTGCAGGACATCCTCGCACTGTCCGAACATGCGGCGTCGCTCGACGCGCCGCTGGACGGGGATCCGCAGGCCAGCCTGAAGGACCTGCTGCAAGGCGATCAGTCGAACGACCCGGACACGCTGGCCCAGCATCACGAAATGGCGCTGCTGGTACGGGACTGGCTGGAAAAGCTGCCGGAAAAGCAGCGCAAGGTCATCGTGCGCCGGTTCGGGCTTGACGACGACGACCCGGCGACG
>DATMTZ010000459.1:0-8541 GCA_035563975.1 Oxalicibacterium sp.
GTGGATCGCGGGGTCTTCCCAGTTCGTGATCAGGTGGTAGATGCGCGCGCCGACGATGCCGGCGATCACGACCCAGACGGCCATGCGGAAGATGAGATCCCAGTCGCCGCCCCATTTGACCCAGCGGCGGCCGGTCAGCCAGATCGCGGCCGCGATCGCGAGCAGCAGCACCAGCGCGCCGAGCAGCGCCATCCGGCTGGCGCGGAACTGGCGCGCGAAGGCTTGCAGCGGGGTTTCGATGTCGCGGCGCATTGTTTCCATGTCAGCCTTTCGTGTCGCTCAGGCGCACCCGCGGATCGAGCAGCGAATACACGATATCGACCAGCAGGTTGATCGCAACGAACAGCACCACGATCAGCAACAGATAGGCGACGATCACCGGTCGGTCCAGCACGCGGATCGAATCGATGATCAGCTTGCCCATGCCGGGCCAGGCGAAGATGGTTTCGGTAACGACCGAGAACGCGACGATAGCGCCGAACTGCAGTGCGATCACCGTCACGATCGGGATCAAAATGTTCTTCAGCACATGCACGCCGATGATGCGGCTGTTGCGCAAGCCCTTGGCGCGCGCGAAGCGCACGTAATCCTGCAGCAGCGCTTCCTGCGCACCGGCGCGCGTCAGCCGGATCACCAGCGCGATGTTGAACAGCGCAAGATTGAACGCGGGCAGCAGCAAATGCCGCCAGCCGTCCAGCGTCAGGAAGCTGACCGGCACGCCGAGCAGCAGCACCGTCTCGCCGCGGCCGCCGGCGGGCAGCCAGCCGAGCTGCACCGCGAACAGCATGATCAGCATCATGCCAACCCAGAAAGTCGGCAGCGAAAAACCGAGGATGGAGACCGTCATGATCGATTTGCCGGCCAGGCTGTGCGGCCGCAGGCCGGCCAGCAAACCGAGCGGGATGCCGAGCACGATCGCCATCAGGATTGCCGTCAGCGACAGTTCCAGCGTCGCCGGCAGGCGCTCGGCGATCAGCGCAAGCGCCGAAGAACCGAAGGCGAACGAGCGGCCGAGATCGCCGTGCAGCGCATGCCACAGGAACAGCAGGTATTGGCGCCACACGGGCTGGTCGAGGCCGAGCGCGGCGATCGTCTGCGCGCGCTCGATCTGCGTCGCATCCGGACTCAGCAGAATGTCGATCGGATTGCCGATCGCATAGATGCCGACAAAGATCAGCACCGACATCACCGCCAGCACCAGCAGACTTTGCAGCATGCGCCGCAGCAGAAAGGCCGCCATCTCAGCACCCGCCTTTCGCCGCGCCGCAGGCAGGTGCGCGCGCCGCAGGATGGAACTGGTTGGCAAAGGTGAATTCGTCGGTGCGCGCCGCATAGCGCAGGCCGCGCCGCATCGCCCATGCCGCGTACTGGTGATGCAGCGGGATGATGGCGTACTCGTGCAAGGCGAGCGCCGCCGCCTGCTGCGCCAGCGCCTCACGATGCGGCTGGTCGACCGAGGCCAGCGCAGCAGCAACCAGGCGATCCACTTTCGGGTTGCTGTAGTGGCCCCAGTTCCAGCTGCCCCAGCCGATGGCGGGATCCGGCGTCACCAGCAGGTTACGCAAGCCGAAGTCGCCGGCGAGCGTGCCCCAGCCGAGCAGCGCCATGCCGAACTCGCCCTTGCGGGCTTTGCCGAAATACACCGACAGCGGCATCGTGTCGACCCTGGCGCGGATGCCGACGCGATTCAGAAATTGCGCGACGGTCTGCACCACCTGCGCGTCGTTGACGTAGCGGTTGTTGGTGCCGTGCAGTGTCAATGCAAAACCGTCGGGATAGCCGGCTTCCTTCAGCAAGCGCTTCGCGCCTTCCGGATCGTAGCGCTCGACCTGCAAGTGCGCGTTATAGCCGAACACGCCGGGCGCGACCAGATTCGCCGCCGGCATCGCCATGCCTTCCATCGTGCGCGTCACCAGCGCCTCGCGGTTGATGGCTTTGGAAATCGCCTGGCGCACGCGCACGTCGCGCAGCGGATTGCGCGGCAGCGGATGGCCGGCCAGATCGGTCACGTCGGGCGGCGTGCGCGCGGACTGGTCGACCACCCAGAAGATGGTGCGCCAGGAAATTTTTTGCTCGACACGAAAGCGCGGATCGCTTTTCAGGCGCGCCTGATCGGCGGTCGGCACGCTTTCAATCGCATCGACGTCGCCGGCCAGCAGCGCGGCGATGCGCGGCGCGGGACTGGTGATGATGCGCAGCGTCACATGTTCCCAATCCGATTTTTCGCCCCAGTAGTCGTCATTGCGCCGCAGTTCGATGCGATCGCCGCGGCGGAAGCTGACGAAGCGGTATGGCCCCGTGCCGATCAGCGCGCGTCCGCTGTTGAAGTCATCGGTAGTCGCATGCGCGGCGGCCTTCTTCGACACGATGAAGATCGTGCTGACGTCCAGCGCCAGCGGGCCGTAGGGACGCGCGGTCTTCAGCCGCACCGTGTACGGATCGACGATTTCCTTGCCGATGATCTGCTTGGTGTAGCCGGTGAAAGGGCCCGGACTGTTCTTCAGCGTGGCCGGACGATCGAGCGAGAACACCACGTCCTCTGCGGTGAATGGCGTGCCGTCGTGGAACCGCACGCCGCGCCGCAGCTTGAATTCCCACGTCGTGGGATCGACCGCGCGCCATGAAGTCGCAAGGCCGGGGACCAGCTTGCCGTCGGCGTCGACGTTCACCAGCGTATCGAAGATGTGCGTGGCGATCGCGATGTTCGGGGCCACGTTCAGATAGTGCGGATCAAGCGACGACACGTCGGCAGCCAGTGCGATGCGTAAATCGGCGGCGCGCACCGGCACCAGCGAGGTCAGCATCGTCGACAGGATCAGGGCAAGGAGAAGGCGCATCTGCGGCATCTGCAGGTATCTACGTAGGCGTCGGAAAGTTTCGCATGGTAGGCAGCGATGCCGTTAATGTAAATGAGGCCGTGCAAGTCTGCTGGCGTAAAAATGCGCGCGCACTGCACGTTCGCATCGCATCGGCTACAGTGGGTGGCCCAACTCGTTCGCAGCAAGGAGAACATCATGCGCGATTTTCTATGCAAGACGGCATTCATCGTCTGTACCGCTACATTGTCAGCCTGCACCAGCTGGGGTGAACTGCCTCCGGTCAGCCTGCTGGGGCAGCAGGTCGACGACGCGGCGGCGACGCAAAGCATCCGGATCGGCCCCGACACGCGCTGGGCCAACATCGAGAGCGGACAGATCGTGCGTTTCGAGATCGGCAGCCGCACCTTTACCTGGGCCTTCAACAATTCGCAGGAAGTCACGTCCTTCGACCTGAACCGCGTGACGCCGCCCGGACTGCTCGATCATCGCGTCACGATCTACCTGACGCCCGATCCTAAATATACGCGGCGCTGATGAATCTGCATTAAGCCATGCAGGCCGACAAGGTCAGCAAGGGCAGCGCCGTCCACACGATGCCAAGCAGGCCCAGCGCCGCGCAACCGGCACGCGCGCCGGACAGCAAATGCCGGCGCCCTGTCTCGCGCAGAGCGCGGCACGCGCGCAACAGCAGCCAGCCGGCGAGCAGCAAGGCTGCGATCGTCCAGACGATCAGCGTCAGCCGGATCGCCGCTTGCCCGAACCACACCGTATCGGCCAGTGCTGTGGTGCAACTCGCTGCGGCAAACACATACGCACCAAAAAAATGCAGCGCCCATAACAGCAGCGGCGCGCATGCGTCCATGGTTGGCCGAAGGAGCTGGTCGCGCTGCATCGCTATTCCATCAACCACGGCAACAGGTGGACCGTCAGCGCGCCGGCGATTGCCTGCAGCGTGGTGCCATGCCACAGCAGCGCGCTGTTATCCAGCGCAGCGCGGCCGGCCATCACCAGCTTTCCTTTCCATGAGCGCGCCAGCACATAGGCCGCCGCCAGCACGAGGATAAGGATGTGGAAACCCTGGTACGCCAGCAGCGTCGCGACGGCGGCGCTCCATGCCTGCGCGGTCGGATCAAGACCGGCCGCGCGATGACTCTGCCATTCAAGTGCAAAGGCGAGCACCGCAGCGATGCCGGCCAGCATCACCAGCAGGCGCAGGCGCGCCTGCCCTTCGCGCAGATACGCGTCGCGCCGGCGCAGCATTTCGAACAGGCAGGAGCCGCCCGATAACAGCAGGCAGGACAGGAGCGGCCAGCCCGATGCCGGCAGACGCGCGCCCGGCGGCGGGCAACTGCCGATCAGCAGCATCGATGCATGCACGTAGGCGAACAGGAAGCACGCGAAGATCAGCAGGTCCACCGTCAGCATGATGCCGGTCGCCCACCATGCATGCGAAGCGCTGCCGCGCGCACCGACCGGCAGCCAGACATGTTCGCCGATCCGCACTTGCGGCGCTGAAGGCGGGCGATCGATCTGCCATAGCCAGCACAGCACCGCAACGACAGCGGCGATGCCGCAGATAAATGCAGGCAGCACGCTGCCTATCGTCAGCAGCAGGAAGAAGGCGGCAGTGCCCGCAGCAGCGACAAAAGGCAGCCAGCTGTCCGTCGGCAAGGGCAGCACGTGCAGCGGAATCGCGCGCACCGCGCTGGTCATCAGCGTTTCGCGGCCGCCAGTCGCGCTGCCGGGCAGCCAGTGCCGTCCGGCTTCCACTTCCTCGGCCAGTCCCGGCTGTTGCCACAAGGGATCGCGCGAGACGATCTGCGGAATGCTGCGCGCCGCATACTCCTCGCTTGGCAGCCACTCCAGCGTCGCCGCATGCCAGGGGTTGCCGGCGCGCTGCTGCGGCTTGCGCAGCGCGCGGAACATGTCGATGAAAAACAGCGCGATGCCGAGCGCGAGAACAAAAGCGCCTATTGTCGACAGCATGTTCCACACGCCCCATCCCAGCGATGCATCGTAGGTATAAATGCGGCGCGGCATGCCGAGCAGGCCGGAGATATGCATCGGAAAGAACGCGAGATTGAAGCCGCCGAAGATCAGGCCGAAGGACCAGCGGCCGCAGCGTTCCGACATCGTGTTGCCGTTCACCAGCGGCAGCCAGTAGGCCAGCGCCGCGAACATTGGAAACACCATGCCGCCGATCAGCACGTAATGGAAATGCGCTACGATGAAATAGGTGTCGTGCACCTGCCAATCGAAGGGCACCACCGCCACCATCACGCCGGTCAGGCCGCCCAGCACGAACACGAACATGAAGCCGAGCAGGAACAGCGCCGGCGTTGTCAGCCGCACGCTGCCGCGCCACAGCGTCGCGATCCACGCAAAAATCTGGATCGCGGTCGGAATCGCGACCGCCATGCTGGCGGCCGACACGAAGCTCAGCTCCATCACGCCGAGGCCGACGCTGAACATGTGATGCGCCCACAAGCCGAAACTGAAGAAGCCGACGCCGAGCAGCGCCACCACGATCGCGCGGTAACCGACCAGCGACGTCTGCGCGATGGTCGGAATCATCGTCGACACCATGCCGGCCGCGGGCAGGAAGATGATGTAGACCTCCGGATGGCCGAAGAACCAGAACAGGTGCTGCCACAGCACCGGATCGCCGCCGCGCTCGGCGATGAAGAAGGGCCAGTCGAACGCGCGCTCCAGTTCCAGCAGCGCGGTGGCCGCGATCACCGCCGGAAACGCGAACACGATCATCACCGCCACCACCAGCATGGTCCACGCATAGATCGGCATGCGCGCCAGCGTCATGCCGGGCGCGCGCGTGAACAGGATGCCGACGATCAGTTCGATCGCGCCGGCGATCGCGGAAATTTCGATGAAGCCGATGCCGAGCAGCCAGAAGTCCGCGTTCATGCCCGGTGAATACTGCTTGCCGCTCAGTGGCGGATACATGAACCAGCCGCCGTCCGGCGCCAGTCCGACGAACAGCGTGCAGAAGAACGCGATGCCGCCGATCGCATAGGCCCAGTACGCATACGCGGACAGGCGCGGAAACGGCAAATCGCGTGCGCCCAGCATGCCGGGCAGCAGATACACCGCGATCGCTTCCACCACCGGGATCGCGAACAGGAACATCATCACCGTGCCGTGCATCGTGAACATCTGGTTGTAGGTGCCGGCATCGAGCAGCGTGTTGTCCGGCACTGCCAGTTGCGCGCGCATCAGCAAGCCGAGGATGCCGGCCAGCACGAAGAACAGCAGCGCGGTGCCGATATACAGCAGGCCGATGTTGGTGTTGTTGACCGTTTTCAGGAAGCGCCAGCCGCGCGGCGTGCGCCACACCGCTTCCAGCTTTTCGCGCTCGCCGTCCGGGCGCGGCAGGCCATTCGGCAGCTCGCCGCGCGATGCGTCGGGCGCCGTCATTTCAGGTGCTCCAGGTAAGAAGACAACGCATGCAGGTCCTCGTCGCCGATTTCCTGGAACGACGGCATGCGCGCGCCGCGCTTGAGGTGCTGCGCATTGCCGATCCAGTCGCGCAAGGCACGGCGGTCGTTACGCAGGGTGCCGGCGGCGATGAACATGCGGCTGCCGACATGCGTCAGGTCCGGGCCCAGCGTGCGGCCGGCGATCGATTCTTCCCTCACGCCGCGGATCGCATGGCAGGCGCTGCAGCGCCGTTCGACGAACACTTCGCGGCCCCGCTGCAGCAAGGCGCTGTCCGCGGGCAGCGCCGGCCGCGCCTGGTTCGCCAGCCATGCATCGAATGCCGCCGGCTCCTGCGCCACGACATGGAACGCCATGCGCGCGTGCTGCGCACCGCAGTATTCGGCACACTGGCCGCGGAACACGCCGGCACGATCGGCCTGCACGCGCAGCCGCGTCAGGCGCCCCGGTATGGTGTCGACCTTGCCGGCCAGCGCCGGCACCCAGAAGCTGTGGATCACGTCGTCACTGCCCAATGCAATGTAGACCGGCCGGCCGACCGGGATATGGATTTCATTGGCCAGCGCAATGTCCTTGCCGCTGGCATCGCCGCGATAACGCACTTCCCACCACCACATGCGCGCCGTGACCGAGATGACCAGCGCATCGTGCGACAGCGGCGGCGTCAGTTGGCGGCTGCGCAGCACGCCATAGGCGAGCAAGGCGCTCAGCACCGTCACCGGAAACACGAAGCCGAGACCGGCAATCCATACCGCCGGCCGCACCGCGCGCTGCCGCTTCGACACGCCGCGCGCCAGCAGCAGCATCACGAAAATGAAAATCAGCGCGCCGCCGCCGAACAGCAGCCATGCCATGTCGGAAATGATCAGCGCGTCAGCGCCGGCCGGATGCAAGGCCGATTGCACGTAGCCGCGCTCGCGGCACGCCGTCAGCGGCAGCAGGAGGCCGATGGCGCGCAACGTGCGTGCTCTGCCGTTCATCATTGCAGCGTAAGAAGGTAAGCGGCCATGGCACGCGCGTCGTCCGGCGACACGCCCATGTTCGGCATCGCGGTATCCGGCACCAGCGCGCGCGGATCGGCAATCCATCGCGCCAGGTTGTCTGCGTTGTTCGGCACATGCCCGGCGATGTAGGCGCGCCGTCCGAATTTTTCCAGCGGCGGCCCGGCGCGGCCGCGCGCATCGTCGACGCGCGGAATCGCATGGCAGGCGCCGCATTGATATTGCGCCAGCAGGCGTTGTCCGCGCGCAATGTCGCCGGCCGATGCCGGCGTGCCGCAAATGACCAGCGCCAGCGCCAGGGCGCAGTGCGAGCGATGCGGTACGGTTTGCCTGGCTTGCATGAATCGTCTCCGGGAATCGCACCGCAGCGCGGCAGGTGCCTCATCGTTACGACGAACGCATGCATGACTAGTTCCGGCAGACCGCACGCTTTATGCGGAATGAACAATCGGAATCGACTGATGAACTTTGACAGGCGCCGCTGCCTAATGGAAATGAGAAATTGACCGGCAATCCGCCCCGACGCGCATGGCACCGCAAACCCGTCTCGTCATCCGGACCGTCGCCATCACGCTGTGCGTGCTTGCGTTCGGCGGTGCACTGGCTGCCTATGCATTCATGATGACGGGCTTCTACAACATCGGCGCCACCACGCAGCATTGGCAGCCGGTGTATTCCTTTCTCGAAACCGGCATGCACCAATCGGTACGGCTTCACGCGCGCAGGATCGCCGTACCGCCGCTGGACGACAACATGGCGCGCGCCGGCGCGCGGCTGTACGCCGCGCATTGCGCGCTCTGCCACGGTGCGCCCGGCGTTGCGCCGTCTGGCATCGGCATGTCGATGCAACCGGTGCCCGGTCCGCTGGTCGATGCGAAAGACAAGTGGCGCGACCGCGAGTTGTACTGGATCGTGCGCCACGGCATCAAGATGAGCGGCATGCCGGCCTGGGAATTCCGCCTCGCCGACGATGAACTGTGGCAACTGGTCGCTTTCGTCAGGCAGATGCCCGACATGACGCCGGCCGATTATGCGAAACGCGTGCAGGAGCCGCCGCCATGAAACGCGCATCGTGCATGGCCATGCTGGCCTTTGCGCTGGCGGCATGCGGCGAGCGCGTGCCGGAGGACTTGAGCGGTGCGCAGGTCGGCGCTCGGTTTGGCGATCCTGCGCGCGGACGCATTGCGCTGACGCAATATGCCTGTCATGCCTGCCACGTGATTCCCGGCGTCACCGGCTCCAAGGTATATGTCGGCCCGCCGCTGGCC
>DATMTZ010000460.1:0-4103 GCA_035563975.1 Oxalicibacterium sp.
ATCGAATTGTTCCAGCCAGTACGCGGTCGTTTGCGTGCGCAGGCGTTCCGTCAGCAGCTGCACCAGCGCGTCGCGGTTGGCCATGCGGTCGGCATTGCTGCGAAAGCGCGGATCGGCGGCCAGCGCCGGCATCTGCAGCACATCGAGCAGCCGCTCGTAATTGTTCTGGTTGGCGGCGCCGACATTGATCCAGCCGTCGCTGGTCGGAAAAGCCTGATAGGGCGCGCTGGTGGAATTGGCCGATCCCATCTTGGGCAGCACCGTGCCATCGGCAAAGTAGTTGGCAGCCGGCCAGTACATCTGCTGCAGGCCCGCCTCGAACAGCGAGGTATCGACAATCTGGCCCTCGCCGGTGCGCAGTTTGCTCGCATACGCGGCGGCGATGCCGAGCGCCGCCAGGATGCCGGCGTTGATGTCGGTCACCGGCGAGCCGGCCTTGACCGGCGGCCGTCCTTCCTCGCCGGTCATGCTCATCATGCCGCACATGCCTTGCGCCACCAGGTCGAAGCCGGCCTTGTCGGCATACGGCCCGCTGCGACCGAAACCCGAAATCGAGCAATAGATCAAGCCGGGGTTCAGCGTCTTCAGCACCTCGTAGCCGAGACCGAACTTTTCCATCGTGCCGGCACGGTAGTTCTCCAGCACCGCGTCGGCATCGAGCAGCAGGCGCCGCAGCACCTCGCGGCCGCCCTCGGTTTTCAGGTTCAGCGCGATGCCGCGCTTGTTGCGGTTGACGACCATGAAGGAGGCCGATTCGCCGCAGGGCAGGATGGGCGCAAAGCGCCGCGAGTCGTCGCCGTCCGGCGTCTTCTCCACCTTGATCACGTCGGCGCCCATGTCGGCCAGCATCATGCCGCAGATGGGGCCGGACATGATGTGCGCCAGTTCGATGATGCGCATGCCTGCCAGAGGTCCTGCCATGTTCACTCCTTGTCGCGTTTGCGCGGCAGAATTCAGCGGCCGGTCCAGGCCGGGCGCTGCTTGTCGAGAAATGCCTGGATGCCGATGCGGAAATCCTCGCTGCCGTAGCAGCTGCGAATCAGATCGTGGCCGTCGGGCAGGCCGGCCTGCGTCAGGCAGGCGATCGCTTCCTTCGAGGCGCGCATCGTCAGCGGCGCATGCGAGGCCAGCTTTTGCGCCAGCGCCGCTGCCGCCGCGTCGATGCCGGCGGCTTCCACTACTTCCAGTAGGTAGCCGGCTGAATGCAATTCATCCGCCCCCAGCATTTCCGCCAGCAGCAGCAGGCGCTTGGCACGCGGCGCGCCGACTGCGGCGACCACGCGCGCGGTGTTGGCAATCGAAATGCAGTTGCCGAGCGTGCGCGCAATCGGGATGCCGAAGCGCGCATCCGGCGTGGCGATGCGGAAGTCGCAGGCGGTCGCGATCGCCATGCCGCCGCCGACCGCCCAGCCTTCGACAATTGCCAGCGTCGGCATCGGCAGGCTTTCGATCTGCGCGATGCGCTGGTCGACGATGCGCTCGTAGGCGATGCCGTCCTCGCCGCTGCGGAAATCAATAAACTGCGCGATGTCGGTGCCGGCAACGAAGGCCGCGCCGCCGGCGCCGCGAAAGGTGGCGACGCGGATTGCGGGATCATTGCGCAGCTGTTCGCAGATCGTCGCCAGTTCCTCGTACATCGTCCACGTCATCGCGTTGCGCGCGTGCGGCCGGTCGAATAGTACGGAGGCGACGCCGTCTCCGATGGCGAGCCTTACCTTCCCTGTCTGTTCCTGCTCCGCTGCCGTCATACGTGCTCCTGCGTTGCGCTTGCCATGATCGATTGCGCTACTGGCTCAGACCGCGCGCGTCGATTTCCCAGATGTCTTCCACTTTGTCGCCCCTGAAACAGACGTATTGGTCATACAGATTGGCCGTCGGATCGCAGTGGCCGGGCACCAGCAGCAGCTGGTCGCCGAGCCGCTCGTGCAGACCGCCCGCGGCAACTTGCAGCATGCCGTGTTCGTCATTGGCGGCAACGTATTGCAGCACGTCGTCGTACTGGCCCGGTTTGACCAGCGGCAAGCCGGAATCGACCGCGACGCCCTTCAGCCCGACGTCGCACACCGCCATGCCGGGCTTGGCCGTGCTCATGATGGTCGACGCGATATACAGGCTTTGCCGCGCGTGCCACTCGCCCTGCCAGTCGTTTCGGCCGTAGTGGCCATCCATGAAGATGTAGGAGCCCGGTTGCAATTCGGTATAGACGCCGGTGCGCATGTCGAACTCGACGGTGCCGGTACCGCCGCCGGTCACCACCGGACACGGGACGCCGAGCGCATCGAGGTAGGTGACGTATTGCGCGGCCTTTTCCGCGGCGACCTCGGCCGCCACCCGCCGCTGTTCCCAGCTCGCCAGATGCTGAATGCCGCCGTGGTACGCCTGCAGCCCGCCGAAACGCAGGCCGCCATAGCGCGCAATCCGTTCGACCAGCGCAATCAGATCGCGCGTGCACGTGACGCCGCACCGGCCCTGGCCGATATCGACTTCGGGCAGCAAGGTGAGGAAGACACTGGCATCGTCTGCGGCCTTGCCAAGCGCGTCGATCTGCGCGGCGTGGTCGACGCAGATGCTGATGCGCGCCTGGTGCGCGAGATCCATCGCCATCTCGACCTTGCGCGGGCCGACCACTTCATTACTGATATGGATGTTACGGATGCCGGCTGAAATAAACGGATAGGCTTCACTCAGCTTCTGGCAGCAAATGCCGACTGCGCCGGCTTCCATCTGCCGTTTGGCAATCGCGCTGGATTTATGCGCCTTTGCATGCGGCCGCAATGCGAGGGCATGGCGCTGCGCCAGTGCTGCCATGGCAGCCACATTCGCATCGAATGCATCGAGGTCGATCAACAGCGCCGGCGTGCTGACCGTCAATAGCGCGTCGCCGATACGGGCGGCAGGAGGCGCCTTGATGCGCGGCATATCCGTCATGTCTGTCTCCTCGTTGACATTTTTTCCAAAGTGTATATTGTATTCAATATTCTAAATTAAGGAGCTTGGGAAATTTCAGCTATTTGAGCACAATATTTCCAACAAGAAACTTATTTAGAGGCGACAGTTCAGCATGCGGCCATGCGGGCGCGACTGATGCATTTGGAATGTCAACAGGGCCTCGAGCCCCTATAACGGAGACAGCATCATGAAAAAAAAGCGGAGTCTACAACCCATCAAAATCGCCCTCGCTGTGGCGGGCCTGTGTAGCGCGATCAGCGCGCATGCATGGGAACCCAACAAGCCGGTCGAACTGGTCGTGCCGTTCAGCGCGGGCGGCGCGTCCGACCAGATGGCGCGCTCGATCCAGGGCATCATCGCCAAGTACAACTTCATGAAGCAGCCGATCATCGTGACCAACAAGTCCGGCGCCAGCGGCGCTGAAGGCTTGCTGGACATGAAGGCATCGCAAGGCGACCCGAACAAGATCATCGTCTCCTCTTCCTCCATCTACACCACGCCGCTGGCGACCGGCCTGCCGTTCAGCTGGCATGACCTGACCCCGGTTGCGGTGATCGCGCAGGATGCGTTCGCGCTGTGGACCAATGCCGATGCCGGCTACAAGACGCCGAACGACTACCTCGCCGCGGTGAAAAAGCAGCCGGACACCTTCAAGATGGGCGGCACCAGCTCCAAGCGCGAAGATCACATGATCACGATGATGATCCAGAAGCAGACCGGCGCGAAATTCCTGTACATCCCGTACAAGGGCGGCGGCGAAGCAGCCACGCAACTGTCGGGCAAGCACATCGATTCCGACACCAACAATCCGTCCGAGTCGGTCTCGCAATGGCGCGCCGGCCAGCAAACCCCGCTGTGCGTGTTTTCCGAGAAGCGCATTTCCTACACGGCCAAGGTAACGGCGACGCAAGCCTGGTCCGACATCCCGACCTGCAAGGAGCAAGGCCTGGACGTCAGCTACGAGATGATCCGCATCTTCATGCTGCCGGGCGGCGTCACGCCGGATCAGACCAAGTTCTATGTCGACCTGTTGCGCAAGGTGACCGAGACGCCGGAATGGAAGGCTTACCTGGAAAAGAATGCGCTGAAGGGCGAATTCCTGACCGGCAAGGAGCTCAACGCCTTCCTCGCCAAGGATGAGGAGAAGCACAAGG
>DATMTZ010000461.1:0-9284 GCA_035563975.1 Oxalicibacterium sp.
TTCTTCGTCGAACGCGATCGGGAACTGATATTTCGTACCGTCCGCCAACGGATAGCGGATGTGCCACATGTGGCCGTCTTCTTCCTCCGACACCACTTCGAGATCCGAGACCGCCGTGCCCAGCACCGGGTCCCAGTTGACGAGGCGCTTGCCGCGGTAGATCAGGCCTTGTTCGACCAGGCGCACGAAGACTTCTGTGACAACCTTGGAGCGCGGCGCATCCATCGTGAAATATTCACGTTGCCAGTCGGCCGACGCGCCGATGCGGCGCATCTGGCCGGTGATGGTGGAGCCGGATTTCTCTTTCCACTCCCAGACTTTTTCCAGGAATTTCTCGCGGCCGAGATCATGGCGCGAAACCTTTTGCGCATCGAGCTGGCGCTCGACCACGATTTGCGTCGCGATGCCGGCGTGATCGGTGCCCGGAATCCATGCGGTGTTGTAGCCGCGCATGCGGTAGTAGCGCGTCAGGCCGTCCATGATGGTCTGGTTGAACGCGTGGCCCATGTGCAGCGTGCCGGTCACGTTCGGCGGCGGCAGCTGGATGGCGAACGAAGGCTTGGCCGGATCGACGGTGGCCGTGAAATATCCGCGCTTTTCCCATTCGGCGCGCCAGAAGGTTTCAATGTCGGCTGGGTCGAAAGACTTGGCTAATTCCATGATTTTGCGGTGAATTGAGTCGAATCGCGCATTATAAGTTACTGCTTACCTGTTTTCCGTTGTTCGAAGCGGCTTTGCGCCGCCGGAAGCGGCATTTGCCTCCGAAGCACGCATCCCCGACCGGTATAATCGATGGATGCAGAATCTCCTCCACAATCTCAATCCCGAACAGCTCGCCGCCGTCACCCTGCCTTCCCAATCCGCACTGATCCTGGCCGGCGCCGGGTCCGGCAAGACGCGCGTGCTGACAACGCGGATTGCATGGTTGATCCAGACCGGGCAGGTGTCGCCGGCCGGCATCCTGGCCGTGACCTTTACCAACAAGGCGGCGAAGGAAATGATGACGCGGCTGTCGGCGATGATGCCGATCAACACGCGCGGCATGTGGATCGGCACCTTTCACGGCCTGTGCAACCGCCTGCTGCGCGCGCATTACCGCGACGCAGCCTTGCCGCAGACGTTCCAGATTCTGGATTCGCAGGACCAGTTGTCGATGATCAAGCGCCTGCTGAAGGCCAACAACATCGATGATGAAAAGTATCCGCCGCGCAACCTGATGTATTTCATCAATAACGCGAAGGAAAACGGGCTGCGCGCGCAGCAGGTGGAAGCTTTCGACGATTACAACCGCAAGTTCGTCGAACTGTACGATTTGTACGACCAGCAATGCCAGCGCGAAGGCGTGGTCGATTTCGCCGAGCTGCTGCTGCGTACCTACGAGCTGCTGTCGCGCAACCAGCCGCTGCGCGAGCATTACCAGAGCCGCTTCCGCCACATCCTGGTCGACGAATTCCAGGACACCAATAACCTGCAGTACAACTGGCTGAAGCTGCTGGCCGGTCCGCACAACGCGGTGTTCGCCGTCGGCGACGACGACCAGAGCATCTACGCCTTCCGCGGCGCCAATGTCGGCAACATGAGCGCCTTCGAGCGCGAGTTCAAGGTCGAGAACCTGATCAAGCTGGAGCAGAATTACCGCTCGCACGGCCACATTCTGGACACCGCCAACACGCTGATTGCCAACAATACGAAGCGGCTCGGCAAGAACCTGCATACCGACGCCGGCCACGGCGAACTGGTGCGCATCTATGAAGCGACCAGCGACCTGCAGGAGGCGCAATGGATCATCGAGGAAGCGAAAAGCCTGATCGCCGAAGGCAGTACGCGCAACGAGATCGCGATCCTGTACCGCTCGAATGCGCAGTCGCGCGTGATCGAGCATGCGCTGTTTTCGGCAGGCATTCCGTACCGGGTGTACGGCGGCCAGCGCTTTTTCGAGCGCGCCGAGATCAAGCACGCGATCGCGTACCTGCAGCTGATGGACAATCCGCACAACGATTCGGCTTTCCTGCGCGTGGTGAATTTCCCGACCCGCGGCATTGGCGCGCGTTCGATCGAGCAACTGCAGGACGCCGCCAAGCAATACAACGTTTCACTCTATGCGGCCGTGCCCTATGTGACCGGCAAGGCGGGCACCTCGCTTGGCGCCTTCGTCAAGCTGATCGAGGCGGCGCGTTTCGAAACGCAGAACCTGCCGCTGCCGGAAATGGTGCAGGTCGTGCTGGAGGCCAGCGGCCTGATCACGCACTATCAGAACGAGAAGGAAGGCGCGGACCGCATCGAGAACCTGGAGCAGCTGGTCAGCGCGGCGACGCTGTTTGTATCGGAAGAAGGGTTCGGCATTGATGCCCCGGCCTTGCTCGGTCCGCGCAGCGAAGCGACGGCGGGCGCCGCGATCACGACCGCGGACGGCATCGAGGTGCTGGATGCCGATGCGCCGCTGGTGACCGTGATGTCGCCGCTGTCCGCCTTCCTGTCGCACGCGTCGCTGGAAGCGGGCGACAATCAGGCGCAGGCAGGGCAGGACGCGCTGCAGCTGATGACCGTACACTCGGCCAAAGGGCTGGAGTTCGACGCAGTCTTCATCACCGGCCTGGAAGAAGGCCTGTTCCCGCACGAGAATTCGCAGAAGGAAGAGGGCGGCATCGAGGAAGAGCGCCGCCTGATGTACGTCGCGATCACGCGCGCGCGGCGCCGGCTGTATATCAGCTTTTCGCAGACACGCATGTTGCACGGCCAGACCCGCTACAACATGAAATCGCGCTTCTTCGACGAGATGCCGGAGGATTCACTGAAGTGGCTGTCGCCGAAAGTGCAGCAGCATCACTGGTTCGCCAACCCGAAGGCCGAATGGGAAGATGCGTTCGGCCCCGGCACCAATCAGATCGCGCAGAACATGGGCAGGAAAGATGTCGGCTGGCGCATCGGCGAATCGGTTGCGCATGGCAAGTTCGGCGAGGGTGTGATTGTCAACATCGAAGGCAGCGGCGGCAGCGCGCGCGCCCACATCAATTTCGGCAAGCACGGCATGAAGCTGCTCGACCTCAGCATCGCCAAGCTGGAGAAGCTTGGCTGACGCTGCTTTTTACGACGCTTCGGGCGGGGAAAAATCCGGCGGATCGCCGAACATGCGCGTGTAGGTCGGATAGAACGAGCAGTACATCACGACAGTCAGCACCACCGACAGCGGCAGCAGCGTAAACATCGCCGCCGTCGCCGAGCGTGTCAGCATGCCGACGATCGTGCTGACCACCGCCGGCAAGATGATGTTCAGCGCAATCCATGCCAGGCCGAACACGATGAAGGCGCGGATCGCGCGGCGCACCGCGTAGAAGCTGAAGAAAATCGCCTTGCCCAAGCTCATGTTCTGCCATGCGATCAGCGGCGCGGCATACCAGAAGGCCATGGCGGCAGGCACGTAGACGATGGCCGCAAACAGCATGGCCATGCTCATGTTCGAGTTGCGCACGGTTTCTTCGCTGACCGTCATGCGGCCGGTGATCGCGTGCCAGAAGGTGCCGCCGTCGACCAGCGACGAAGCGCCGATCGCGATGATTGCGGCGATCAGGTACAGCAGCCCCAGCTGGAACAGCGTGCGCGCTTGCGACGAGCGGAAACCGGCCAGCAGCAGGTTCGGATATACCTTGCGGCCGCTCTCCACATAGGCGCAGGCCTGCATGAAGGTGATCGAGAAAATCGGGATCAGGATCAGCGGCAGCAACTGGCCCAACACCGGAATCATGCCGATCGCCAGCATCAGGAACATATAGCCAAAAAATAGTGTCGACAATTCGGCCGGCTGCTTGCGAAACAGCGCAAAGCCTTCCTTGATCCAGAGCCAGCCGACTTTTGCAGGTAGTTTTTCCATTAATTTTCCTTCACTGCGCAGCCGTAGTGAAAAGTGGGGGAATCGCTTGTTCGATGCGCAAACGCAAGATCCGTTCAAAGTGCGCCGGGTCATGCGGCGTCAGCATTTCCGCTTCGCGCGGCAAATGGAAATCATACAGCCGCGACAGCCAGAAGCGCAGCGCGCCGGCACGCAGCATGGGTTGCCAGGCGGCCTGTTCGGCGGCGGTGAACGGACGCTCGCGATGGTAGGCGTCCAGCATCGCGCGTACGCGGGCCGTATCGAGCTGGCCGCTTTGGAGATCAATGCACCAGTCATTGACGGTGACGGCGACGTCGAACAGCCAGGTGTCGCAGCCGGCGAAGTAGAAATCGAAGAAACCGGTCAGGTGCTCGCCGTCGAACATCACGTTGTTGCGGAACAGGTCGGCGTGGATCGGTCCGCGCTGCAAGTGCGCGTAGGTGTCCGATGCGGCGAAAGCGTTCTGGAACGCGAGTTCCGAGGTCAGCAACTGCTTGTTGGCCGCCGACAGATACGGCATCACGACCGGCGCGTTCTCGTTCCACCACGCAATGCCGCGCAGGTTGGGCTGTTGCATCGGGAAATTCTGGGCGGCGACGTGCATGCGCGCGAGCATCGCGCCGACGGCGGCGCAATGCACCGGCTGCGGCGCCAACTGGCAATCGCCGTGCAGCTTGCTCACGATGGCGGCCGGCTTGCCGTGCAGGGCGTTGATGATGCTGCCGTCGTGATTGGCGATCGGCCCCGGAACCAGCACGCCGCGTTCGGCCAGATGGCGCATCAGGTTCAGGTAGAACGGCAGCTGTTCGAAAGTCAGCTTCTCGAATACGGTCAGCACGTATTCGCCGGCGTCGGTCGTGATGAAGAAATTGGTATTTTCGATACCGGATGAAATGCCCTTGATCGCGCGCGCCTTGCCCAGATCGAATTGCGCGATCCAGGTGGAGAGGTCATCCAGGCTGACCGGGGTAAAAACTGCCATGAGAGAGTCGTGAAAGCGTATCGTGAACAAAAAATAACGCACCTGCGTGCGTTATTTGGAAAGGAATCGTTTGCTGAATCTTACTTGCCCGCTGCCGGATTCGGATGCGGGTTCGGCGGCAGCGTTTGCACCGGTTCTTCCGCTTCCGGCTTGTCCTTCGGGGGGCCGAACTCGCCGACGCGGAACTGTACCGGCCGCGAGCTCTCGCTCTGCGCATCGCCGCGCATGGCGCCGGGAGCATCGTTCGGGTAAGCGTAATACGTCGTACGGCCGGTCTGTACCTTGACTTCGGTCACGCGGCCTTGCGATTTTTTCTCGGTGATCTTTTTCTCTGTGCTCGGAGGCGCGATCTTCACGGCCGGCGCTTCACCTTCTTCCAGACGTTGGGTTTCCGGTGGCGGCGGCGCAATGTCCTGCCCCGTTGGCGCGGACTGCGCATGAGCTGCCTGTGCCGCAAGCAGGGCGGCGGACAAGGTGACGGCGGAGCAAAGGGTGGATGTGCGCATGAGAATGACGAGCCAAGGTTGAGGGAATGTCCGGTCCCATTGTAGCAAACCGCTCATGATCTGCGCGAACCGCATGCGCCGGACTGCGCAGCAAACTCTGAGATAATCGCAGGCATTTCCCGCGCCTGAATTGTCGGTGCGCTTCGTTTCTTTCAGACTGCCCTCATGGACAAAACCCTGCTATTGGTCGATGGCTCCAGCTATCTTTACCGCGCCTTCCATGCATTGCCCGATCTGCGCAACGCCGAAGGCGCGCCGACCGGCGCCATCTACGGCATGATCAACATGCTGCGTCGGCTGCGCAAGGACTATCCGGCCGCTTACATCGCCTGCGTGTTCGACGCCAAGGGAAAGACTTTCCGCGACGACCTCTATCCCGCCTACAAGGCGCAGCGCGCATCGATGCCGGAAGACCTCGGCAAGCAGATCGAACCGATCCATGAGGCGGTGCGCGCGATGGGCTGGCCGATCCTGATGGTCGACGGCATCGAAGCGGACGACGTGATCGGCACGCTGGCGGTCGAGGCAGTCAGGCATGGCATGGAAACCGTGATCTCGACCGGCGACAAGGATCTGGCACAGCTGGTCAATCCGCAGGTCACGCTGATCAACACCATGAGCAACGAGAAGCTCGACATCGAAGGTGTGATCGCGAAGTTCGGCGTACCGCCGGAGCGCATCGTCGATTACCTGACGCTGGTGGGCGATGCGGTCGACAACGTGCCCGGTGTCGACAAGGTCGGACCCAAGACCGCGGTGAAGTGGCTGACGCAATATGCAACGCTGGACGGCGTGATCGAACACGCGGCCGACATCAAGGGCGCCGTCGGCGAAAACCTGCGCCGCGCGCTGGACTGGCTGCCGCAGGCACGGACGCTGGTGACGGTGAAGACCGATTGCGACCTGTCGCAGCACATGACATCGATCGTCGAGTCGCTGGTGCAGAAGCCGGAAGACAAGGAAGCGATGATCGCGTTTTTCCGGCGCAACGGCTTCAAGACCTGGCTGCGCGAGCTGACGGAAGAAGCCGGTGCCGCGGCGCCGTCACAGAACAACTCGGCCACGCCGTCCGCACCGCAGGGTTCGCTGTTCGAGCAGGATGCGGCGCAGGAAATCGAGAAGCGCTACGAAACCGTGCTGACCGAAGCCGATCTGGATCGCTGGATCGCGGCCATCGATGCGGCTGAATTGACTTCCGTGGATACCGAAACCACCTGCCTCGACCAGATGCAGGCCGAGCTGGTCGGCATCTCGCTGTGCTGCGAGCCCGGCGTGGCCTGCTACATCCCGGTCGCGCATCGTTATCAGGACGCGCCGGCGCAGCTGTCGCGCGATCTGGTGCTGGGCAAGATGAAGAGCTGGCTGGAAAATCCGGACAAGCCCAAGGTCGGCCAGAACCTGAAATACGACAGCCATGTGTTCGCCAATCACGGCATCACGCTGCGCGGCGTGCGGCACGATACCTTGCTGCAGTCCTACGTGTTCGAGTCGCACCGCAACCACGACATGGACAATCTCGCGCTGCGCCACCTGAACCGCAAGACGATTACCTTCACCGATGTCTGCGGCAAGGGCGCCTCGCAACTGTGCTTCGACCAGGTCGAGATCGGCTGCGCCACCGAATATGCCGCCGAAGACGCGGACGTCACGCTGCAGCTGCATCGCACGATGTGGCCGCACGTGGCGGAAGACAAGGGACTGACCTATGTCTACGAGCAGATCGAACTGCCGACATCGGTGGTGCTGCAGAAGATGGAACGCAATGGCGTGCTGATCGATTCCGGCTTGTTGAATACGCAGTCGAACGAGCTCGGCCGCCGCATGCTGGAAATCGAAACGACTGCGTACGATCTGGCCGGCCAGCCCTTCAACCTGAATTCGCCGAAGCAGATCGGCGAAATCTTCTTTGAGAAGCTGCAGCTGCCGGTCGTCAAGAAAACGCCGTCCGGCACGCCGTCGACCGACGAGGAAGTGCTGCAAAAACTGGCCGAGGATTACCCGCTGCCGAAAGTGTTGCTCGACTACCGCAGCCTGTCCAAGCTGAAGTCGACCTACACCGACAAGCTGCCGAAGATGATCAACGCGAAGACCGGTCGCGTGCATACCAACTACGGTCAGGCCACCGCGGTGACGGGGCGCCTCGCGTCGAATGATCCGAACCTGCAGAACATACCGATCCGCACCGCCGAAGGCCGCCGTATCCGCGAAGCCTTCGTCGCGCCGTCAGGCAGCGTGATTGTGTCGGCCGACTATTCGCAGATCGAGCTGCGCATCATGGCCCACATTTCGGGCGACGAGAACATGCTGCGCGCGTTTGCCGAAGGCGAGGACATTCACCGCGCGACCGCGGCGGAAATCTTCAGCGTCGAACGCGAGGCGGTGGAAAGCGAGCAGCGCCGCTATGCGAAGGTCATCAACTTCGGTCTGATTTATGGCATGAGCGCCTTCGGCCTCGCCAGCAATCTCGGCATCGAGCGCGCCGCGGCACAGAGCTATATCGAGAAATATTTCTATCGCTTCGCCGGCGTCAAACGCTACATGGACGAGACGCGGCTGGAAGCGAAAGCGAAAGGCTATGTGCAAACGGTGTTCGGCCGCCGCCTGTGGCTGCCGGAAATCAATTCGCCGAACGGTCCGCGCCGGCAGGGAGCCGAACGCGCCGCCATCAACGCGCCAATGCAGGGCACGGCCGCCGACCTGATCAAGCTGTCGATGATCGCGGTGCAGAACTGGCTGGAGCAGGAAAAGCTGCAATCGAAGATGATCATGCAGGTGCACGACGAACTGGTGCTGGAAGTGCCGGAATCCGAGTTGCCGCTGATCCGCGAAAAGCTGCCGGAACTGATGGCCGGCGTTGCGCAACTGAAAGTGCCGCTGATTGCCGAAGTCGGCGTCGGCCTCAACTGGGACGAGGCGCACTGAACCAAAGCGCGCGCCGTCGGCCTTATACAGATCGGTTTTGGACGCTGCGATACGTGTCATGCAGCGATGGCAGCATCATCTTGCAGGAGCAGATATGAACGATCTGAAGGAAGATTTCGACAGCCTGGTGGCGAAGACGCCGCTGTCCGACGGTGTCGACCGGCGCGGCTTTATGAAAGTCGCGCTGGGCAGCGGGTTTGCGGCGGCCGTGATGCCGGTGTGCGCGCAAAACGTGATCCATACCGATGCGAAGGGATTGTCGGTCGGCCAGTTCAACGTCAGCGTGAACGGGCAGGACGTGCCGGTCTATCGCGCGCAACCGGAGGGCAAGAAGAATCCGCCGGTGATCCTGGTGATCTCCGAGATCTTCGGCGTGCATGAATACATCGCCGATGTCGCGCGCCGTTTCGCCAAGCTTGGCTATCTGGCGCTGGCGCCGGACCTGTTCGTGCGGCAGGGCGATCCGTCGAAGTATCCGACGATCGCAGAACTGCAGAAGGAAGTCATTTCCAAGGTGCCGGATGCGCAGGTGATGGGCGATCTCGACGCGGTTGTCGCCTGGGCCAAAGCCAACGGCGGCAACGTCGACAAGCTCGGCATCACCGGTTTCTGCTGGGGCGGCCGCATCACCTGGTTGTACGCCGCGCACAATCCTCATGTGAAGGCGGGCGTCGCCTGGTATGGCCGCCTGGTGGGCGACAAGACGTCGCTGACGCCGCAGCATCCGATCGACATTGCGCCGACCTTGAAGACGCCGGTGCTGGGCCTGTACGGCGCCAAGGACAACGGCATCCCGGTCAGCACTGTGGCGCGGATGCAGGAGGCGCTGAAGCAAGCCGGCAACCAGTCGGAATTCGTGGTGTTCCCGGATGCCGGTCACGCCTTCCATGCCGATTACCGTCCGAGCTATGTGAAAGCCGATGCGGAGGAAGGCTGGCGGCGCTGCGTGGAGTGGTTCCGTACCCACGGCGTGCACTAGATGTTGTCTGGCAGGCGACACGAAAAC
>DATMTZ010000462.1:0-5293 GCA_035563975.1 Oxalicibacterium sp.
GATTTTTTATTTCCGCTAATTTGCCGAAAGACCTGCGTCCGGAAACGCAGGCGGTTTCATCGCTTATTGCAGCAGGCCTTCGTACACTTCCTTGATGCTGGCATAGCATTCGCAGATGTGGTTTTCCAGGCCGGTACGATCCATCACCGTGATCTGGCCGCGGCTGTAATGGATCAAGCCTTCGTCCTGCAGCTTGCGCGCGGCTTCCGTCACGCTTTCGCGGCGCACGCCGAGCATGTTGGCGATCAGGTCCTGCGTCATGCTGATCTGGTTTCCCGGCAGGCGGTCCAGGCTCAGCAGCAGCCAGCGGCACAGCTGTTGCACGATGGTGTGATGGCGGTTGCAGGCAACCGTATGGGCCATCTGCGTAAACAGTGCTTGCGTAAAACGCAGCAGCAGCCGCTGCAAGGCTTCGCCGCGGGCGAATTCCTGCGTCAGCAATGCCGCCTTGATGCGGAAGCCATAGCCGCCGCTCTTGATGAAGGCGCGGTTCAGCGATGCGCCGCCGCCCATGAAAACGTCGACGCCGACCACGCCCTCATAACCGATCACCGCAGTCTCGGACGAGGCGCCATCGGCAGTTTCATACAGCAGCGAAACGATGCTGCTGGTCGGGAAATAAACGTATTGCATCTGTTCGCCCGCTTCGCAGATCGTGCTGCCAAACGGCATTTCGACAAATTCGAGCTGAGGCAGGATGCGTTCGTAATCCGCATCCGGCAAGGCAGCCAGCAAACCATTGTGTTTCGGGTTGTGGCCGTACAGGCCGGCCAGCGCACGCGGCGCCGCCGGCTGGCGGCTCGGACGCATGCGGGAGCTGGCATCTTTTCTATGGAGCGCTGCGATGGCGCTTGCATTGACGACCTGACGGGCAGCGGTGTTGCGGACGTTCGAGATATGTGCCATGGATTTCTCCTTCGTGTCGTAACTTCCAGGCACTCATCTTCACATTATCGAAATTGAAACTAAATCAGCGCTTGTCCGATTTTGGTGTGAGATGACACTGACAAAAAGTCAATCAATTGCCACGAAGAAAAACATCCGGCATGGCAGCAGGAAGCTTGCCGGAACGAAGAAACATCAGCAGGGTCGCGCCAGCACTTCGTCGATCTTGTGGCGCGTATCGGCCATCACGGCCTGCAGCGCTTCCTCGCAGGTGGCGCCGTAGCAGGGGCCGCCGAAC
Organism: Oxalicibacterium sp.; assembly: GCA_035563975.1. GTDB lineage: Bacteria > Pseudomonadota > Gammaproteobacteria > Burkholderiales > Burkholderiaceae_D > Oxalicibacterium. The sequence continues at coordinate 1,184 of DATMTZ010000462.1, forward strand.
TCCTGAAAAGTCTCGATGCCGTCGGCGCCGGGACGCTGCACCTCACTGGTTGCCAGCCAGCGATGGTCGTCGGTCGGCACGGCGACGGTGAAGATGGAATACTCTTCGTATGTGGCGTCAGGTTTCCTGCCCATGATGCTCCTCTTGCGTTCAGGAATGTTCGGAAACGTATTTCGCGACGAAGGCATGCGCCTCGTCGAGCGCCTCCTGTTCGGTGCCGGCGATGCCGACATCGTGAATCTTTTCCGCAATGTCGGGACGGTTCTCCACCGTATGCGACACATGCCCGGAAAAGGTGCCGTCGGGAAGACGGGTGGCGTAAGCCTTGAAAATATGACGCTGCGGCGGTTGTTGCGCACTCATGCTTGCTCCTTCCTGTCTGCTTATGCACAGATAGCGCAAACGGAAAAAGGTTCGGGGCGCGCGACCTTTGCCGCATGGCGCTAGCGCAGGTAGGAACGCAAGACCTGGATCACCGAATCCATTTCAACCTGATGGGCATCGTGGTGCTGCGCCCCGCCGAAGTGTTCGCGCAAATGATCTTCCAGCACCTGCGCCATCAAGCCGTTCACTGCGCCCCGGATGGCGGCGATCTGCTGCAGCGTCGCCAGACACTCGGCGCCGTCCGCCAGGGATCTTTCCAGCGCTTCCGCCTGTCCCTTGATGCGCCGCACGCGCGCCAGCAGACGTTTGTTTTCCCGGATCACATGCGCCATCGCCTTCCCCTGTTCATATACTGGGGTGTAGTATATTGGTTTCCTCGATCCGCACAACCATGACAGCAGAAAATCCGCACGCCGCCCACACGCACGTCTTCAGCGCCGGCAACCCGTGGGCCGAAAAAAACACCGCGCGCGTGGTGCTGATCACCGCCGTCATGATGGTGATCGAAATCGTCGGCGGCTATCTGCTTAATTCGATGGCGCTGCTGGCCGACGGCTGGCACATGAGTTCGCATGCGCTGGCGCTCGGGCTGTCGCTGCTGGCCTATTCGTTCTCGCGCAAGCTGGCCAATGATCCGCGCTTCTCATTCGGCACCTGGAAGATCGAGGTGCTGGCCGGCTACACCAGCGCGATCCTGCTGCTGTTCGTGGCGGGACTGATGGCGTATCAATCGGTGGAACGGCTGATCGCACCCTCGGCGATTCACTACAACGAGGCGATCGCGATTTCGATACTCGGCCTGACAGTCAACCTGGCCTGCGCCTGGCTGCTGAAGGATGTGGACCATCACCATCATCATGGCCACGATCATGACCACCATCACGACCATGATCACGCCGACGGCAATGCCGGCGACCTGAACCTGCGCGCTGCCTATATCCACGTGATTTCCGATGCGGCAACGTCCGCGCTGGCAATCTTCGCGCTGATCGGCGGCAAGCTATGGGGTGCGGTCTGGCTGGATCCCTTGATGGGCATCGCCGGCGCAGTGCTGGTGACGGTGTGGTCGTTCGGCCTGTTGCGCGAATCGGGCAAGGTGCTGCTGGACGCTGAAATGAATGCGCCGGTGGTGGAGGAAATCCGCGACGTGATCCAGGCCTCGCCGATTCCGGCCGCCATCGCCGATCTGCATGTGTGGCGGGTCGGGCGCGGCCAGTACGCCTGCATCCTGGCGCTGCTGACTTCGGCCAATGTCGACGGCGAATACTTCCGCCGTCAATTGCAGGTCCACGAGGAACTGGTTCACGTCACGGTTGAAATACTGCGCGGCGACGCCGACTAGCTGCGGCCTCCCGCTTCCAGCTGTTCCGCCGCGCGCGCATGCTTTTCTTCCTGTTCCTGCTCCAGCCTGCCGCGCCGCGTGAATTCCTCCTGCAGCTGCACCAGATCCTCGTCGCTCAGCGAATCGAGGTCGATCAACCTGGTGCGCGCGCCCTCGATTGCGCATAGCAGTTCATCGAGCTTCAGCTGCGTATACTTTGCCTCCCGGTTCTGCGCATTCTGGATCAGGAACACCATCAAGAAGGTCACGATGGTGGTGCCGGTATTGATCACCAGCTGCCACGTGTTCGAATAATGGAAGATCGGTCCGCTGATCGCCCACACGGCCACCGTCAGCAGGCCGATCAGGAAGCTCCATGCCGATCCTACGGCATCAGAGCAATACACCGCGAATTTTCGGAATAGTTCATGCATGATGCGCCTCGCCTTTCGTTCAGGTTGGGGCCGCGCTGCGGCGGCTTCGACTATCAGACCGTCGGATCGGCCGCGAGTTTTCGCGCTGCAAGAACAGTCGGCGTTGTCTGACGCGCGATAGCGGTGACGTCCGATAGCAAGATGACGACGCAGTGATTAATGTTCGATACCGGCGATGTTCCTTTGCAATTGCACGACGGCATTTCACTGGAGAACGCAATGACTGCCCATTCCGGAAAAAGCGCCTCGCCTGATCAGACGGATATCGACGCGCTTGCGCTGCTGCTGGCCGACCACAAGGAGATCAGGAAGCTGTTCAAGGAATTCGCGCGACTGAGCGCCGCGCGCAGCCAGTCGGCCAAGGTCGACCTCGCGCTGCACCTGTGCGAAACTTGGACGCTGCATGCCGCGCTCGAGCAGGAAATCCTCTATCCTGCCGCCCGCGCCGCATTGACAGACGAGCACGAGCTGATCAACCAGCTCGACGTCCACTATGCCGGCATGCGCGAGTTGATCAGCCGCATCCAGCTCATGGACGGCTCTGAACACCTGTATGACGCCACGCTCGCGGTGCTGCAGGAATACATCGAACAGCACATCGCCATGGAAGAAAAGACGCTGTTCCCGAAAGCCCGCAAGGCCAAGATGCATCTGCACCGGCTGGCGCGCACGATCGCGGAACGCAAGGATGAACAGACCGTCGAGCTGGCCTGATCGGCTTAGCCGCGCCGGCCAGCGATCATTGAGAAAAAAGGAGAACATCATGCGTATTTCTCGTCCCCTCGCAGCGGCCGCCATGGCCGCCCTTCTCGCCGCAGGCGGCTTGCCGTCTGCTTACGCACAATCCCGCACCGTGTCTGATGCGAAATCGGCGGTCAGTGCCAGCGACCAGAAAATGATGGCGGAATTCGCGCAAGCCAACATGGCCGAAGTCGCCGTGGCGAAGCTGGCGCAAAGCCGGTCATCCAATGCGGAGATACGCAAATTCGCGCAGCAGATGATCGACGACCACGGCAAGGCTTACGAGGACCTGTCGCAACTGGCGGAGGACAAACACGTCACGCTGCCGAAGGAAGCGGATGCCAAGCATCAGGAAATGCTGAAGAAAATGAATACGCTGAACGGAGCCGAATTCGATCGCCAGTACGCGGCGAAAGCCGGCGTCGAAGACCACCAGAACGCGAAAAAACTGGTCGACCGGATTGCGAAGACCGCGCAGGACCCGGGTCTGAAGGCGCTCGGCAGAAAAGCGCAGCCGATCATCGACATGCATCTGAAAATGGCAAAAGAGCTGAAACCCTGAGCTGCAGCATGTGCGCACGCGGGAAAACCTACGCCGTTTCCCGCACCTGAACCATCAGCCGCCCGGCCCGTGAACGATGCGGCATCGTACGCCAGGGAGCCCGCCATGCAGACTGAAGACCTGAATGCCGTTGTCCGCTATCTCGAAAGCAACAGCCTCAAAATCGTCACTGCCGAATCCTGCACGGCAGGCCTGATCGCTTCCACGCTGGCCGAGCCGCCCGGCTCCGCGAAATGGCTGGATTGCGCCTTCATCACCTATTCCGAAAACGCCAAGATGGCGTGCCTGAACGTCGACAGCGACACCATCGACACCCACGGCCTGACCAGCGAAGAGGTGGCGCGCGCAATGGCCGTCGGCGCCCTCAACATCGCGAATGCCAATCTGGCGATCGCGACAACCGGCGTTGCCGGTCCTTCCGCCGGCGACGGCCAGGAACCGGTCGGCACCGTTTGCCTGGCGTGGTCCTTCAAGCATGGCACCGGCACGCGCAGCTTTTCTGAAAAAACGCGCTTCAACGGCGACCGCAACCAGGTGCGCGAAGCCGCCACGTCCTATGCGCTGAAGCGCATCCAGCATTACCACGGCGAACTGGCCGCGCAGGACCGTCCGTGAGCGGATTCTGTGCCGGCAGAAATATTTTTTAAACTCGGCAATAAATTCACTGT
>DATMTZ010000463.1:0-1823 GCA_035563975.1 Oxalicibacterium sp.
CGCGCGACGATTGCCGCCGCTGGCGTGCGCAGCGGCTTGTTCACCGAGCTGGAAGGCGCGTTGATCCACGCCGCGACGGAAGCCGGCAGTCCGGCGGCCGTTTATCGCAGGCTGGCCGACTATTACGCGCAGCGCGCCAGGCAGGCGAAGGCCGTTCGTGCGCGGCTGGCATGGCCGGCATTCACGCTGGTGGCGTCGCTGTTCATCCAGCCGCTGCCTGCGCTGCTGCGCGGCGAATTGAGCGGCGGCGCTTACCTGTTGCACAGCGTCGGTGTGCTGCTGGCCTTGTTGATGACCCTTCCCTTGATCCGTTCACTGCCGGATCGGCTGCATCGCGCGCCGCGCACGTCCATGCGTACCCGCGTGGAGACGCTGTACCTGAAGCTTCCCTTGTTCGGCGACATGCACTTGCGGCGCAATCTGTGCGACTTCGTCGAAAGCCTGGCCTTGCTGGTGGAAGCCGGCATGCCGGTTCTCGAAGCCTTGCCGATTGCGGTCGGTACGATGCAGAACGGCGTCGTGCGGGCGGCGTTCATGCCGGTGCGCCGTGCGATCGAGCGTGGCGCGAGCTTGACGGCAGCGCTGGAAAATGTGGCCTTGATGGACAACGCCGGCATCGCCTTGATCCATACAGGCGAAAGCAGCGGCACGCTGCCCGCGATGCTGTTCCATTACGCCGAAGCGGAAACGGATGCCATCAACCGCTTCGAACAGGCGCTGTCGGTGTGGGCGCCGCGCCTGGTCTACGCAGCAGTGTCGGCGTGGATGGCATACAGCATATTGCGTGGCGCAGCGATAACGACACCTGTGTGATCGGGCCTTATTGCTCCACCAGGAATTGATGCACCGCCTGTATCGCTGCCGCGCCTTCACCCACTGCCGCCGCGACGCGCTTGACCGAGCCGCTGCGCACATCGCCCACCGCGAACACGCCGGGCTGGCTCGTCTCCAGGTAATAGGGCGCGCGTTCCAGCGGCCATGCGCCGGCAGGAATGTGCGCATCGGTCAGCACGAAGGATTTGTCGTCGAGCTTCACGCAATCGTTGAGCCAGCCGGTATTCGGCTCCGCGCCGAGGAACAGGAACACGTGTTCCACTTCGTACGGACGCGGCGGCTGGTCGCTAGTCTGGCACAGCACGCAGCGCAGCTTGTCTTCGCCCTGCAGTTCGACGATCTGCGTGTGCGTATGCAGGGTGATGTTGTCGGCCGCCTCGATACGCTGGATCAGGTACTGCGACATGCTGGCCGCCAGGCCGGATGAGCGCACCATGATGTGCACGTGGCGCGCGTGCCCGGACAGGAACACCGCCGCCTGGCCGGCGGAATTGCCGCCGCCGACGATGATCACATCGGCGGCGCTGCAGAAGGTCGCCTCCATGTACGACGCGTTGTAGTAGATGCCGCGCCCTTCGTAGCGCGCCAGATCGGCGATCTGCGGCTTGCGGTAGCGCGCGCCGCTGGCGACGACGATGGCGCGCGCGTGCACGCAGTCGCCGTTGTCCAGCTCGATGTCAAAAGGCTGGCCGCGGCCGCCGCAGGTCAGCGTCTTCACTTCGAACGGCACCGCCACTTCGGCGCCGAACTTGCGCGCTTGCGACAAGCCGCGCCCTGCCAGCGCCACGCCCGAGATGCCGGTCGGGAAGCCGAAATAGTTTTCGATCTTGGAACTGGTGCCCGCCTGTCCGCCGGCCGCCTTGATGTCGAGCACGACGACGTTCAGCCCTTCGGATGCGCCATACACCGCGGCCGCCAGTCCGGCCGGGCCGGCGCCGACTACCGCGATGTCGAAGCAGCGGCCGCCGAGGTTGTCCGGGCTCAGGCCC